>NZ_JBEYXP010000010.1:0-253930 GCF_040704615.1 Streptomyces sp. NPDC046862
GGCGGTTCTTCTTTTGTTCTCGCCCCCGCCGCCCCTACCCGTCCCCTCCCCGGGGCTCCGCCCCGGACCCCGCTCCTCAAGCGCCGGAGGGGCTGGATATGCGCGGGCGGCGCTGGATGGTGCGCTGGCGGCACTGGATGGTGCGAAGCGGCGCCGAATCTTTTCGGCCGGGGCCGGCTTTCAGGGCCGCGGGGAACCGCACGGCTTTTAGGGGCGCGGGGAACTGCGCGACCAGCCCCCACCCACCCGCACGCAATCAACCCACCCCAGCCACCCCACCCCCCGGGGGGCCTGTGGGCGGAGCCCCCCGGGATGGGACGCGTAGGGGCGGCGGGGGCGAACGCGGACGGCAAACGGCTCACAGGAACCCTTTGCCCCGCCTAGGACTGATCGCGACCGCTTCATGGGGGTCCTGAGGTGCACACTGGCTAGGGGACGAGTGCCTGAATGCGGGGTGTCGCAGATGCAGAACCGGTTCCGGAGCGATCGGCGGTTGACCACCCGGATGGGGGTCACGCTGTTCCTGCTCGGATTGTTGTACGTGGCTTTCGTCGCCGCGTTGATCGTGCTGTTGAAGAGCTGGGTACTGGTCGTCGTGATCGCCGCCGGGCTGCTGGGCGCGCAGTACTGGTTCTCGGACCGCATCGCGCTGTTCGCGATGCGCGGCCGCGTGGTGGAGCGGGAGGAATACCCGCAGCTCCACGGGGTTGTGGACCGTTTGTGCGCCGTGGCGGACATGCCGAAGCCGGTCGTGGCCGTGTCGGATATGGACATGCCCAACGCGTTCGCCACCGGCCGGAACGCCGACCATGCCGTGGTGTGCGTGACCACCGGGCTGCTGCGGCGGCTGGAACCGGACGAGCTGGAGGGTGTCCTCGCGCACGAGTTGTCGCACGTGGCGCACAAGGACGTCGCGGTGATCACGGTCGCGTCGTTCCTCGGAGTGATCGCGGGGCTGATCGTGCGGTTCGCCTTCTACTCCGGGATGTTCGGCGGGCGACGGGACCAGAACACCGCCGCGATCCTCGCCGCCGTGATGGCCGTCTCCGCGGCCGTCTACGCGATCAGCTTCCTGCTGATCAGGGCCCTGTCCCGGTACCGGGAGCTGGCGGCGGACCGGGCGGCGGCGCTGCTCACCGGCCGGCCCTCGTCGCTGGCCTCCGCACTCACCAAGGTCTCCGGCGACATCGCCCGGATCCCGTCCAAGGACCTGCGGACGGCGCAGGCCTTCAACGCCTTCTACTTCACGCCCGCGCTGGGCCGGGAGCCCGGAGTCGCGCGGCTCTTCTCGACCCACCCGAGCCTGGAGGAGCGTCTCGACCAGCTGGGGCGGATCTCGAACGAGCTGGGTGAGGCGGCGGCACCCGAGAAGGCGAGCTGACTGTATGGGGTTCCTGGACGTCCTCCTCGGCCGTACGAGGCCGGTCGCGCCCGATCTCGACCAGCTGTTCGCGCTGCCGTCGGCCGCGCTGACGCTCGAGGCGGCGGTTTCCCTCACTCCGACGGGAACGGGAGCGGTGTGCTTCGCCACCGTCGAGGGCCAGGCCTTCGCCGAGGCGCGCGAGGACGTGCAGGCCCTGCTCGACGCGGACACGGAACGCCAGGGGCCGCCCGTCGAGGCGGTCCGGGACGAGTACGGCTACTCGTGGCTGGTCTCCCGGCGCGGGCCGGAGGACCTGCCCGCGCTGGTGAGTGACCTGCACGCGGTCAACAGCGCGCTGGAGAGCAGCGGGTTCGGCCCGCAGCTGCTGTGCTCGGTGGTCGCCTTCCACGACGTACGGAATTCGGGGGACGAGCGGCGACTCGGGCTCGTATATCTGTACAAGCGTGGCACGTTCTATCCACTATGTATGCTCTCTGGCCGGCCCAAGCGCGATAACGCGCTGGAACTACAGGTAGCCGCCCTACTGAAGGACGACCTACGCATCGAGAAAGAGAAGGCGCACTGGTTTCCACTTTGGGACGCACCCGGTCTGATCAACTGACCAATCACCCGAAGGTGTCTACAGATACAAAAGAGCCTCGCACATGCCAGTAGGCGCATGCGCTCCTTCGTCGTGACCACCCTTGACATGGCCGCAGACCCTTTCGGGCGACAGCAGGCCACCAGGGTCCTCGTAGCCCTGCGCATCAGCCAACTGACCGACGAATCCACCAGCCTCGAACGGCAACTTGCAGACGCTCGCCAGCACATCGAAAAGAAGGTCCTCCAGGGAATTAACTGGATCGAGGTCGGTGTTGCGCGAGACGCACACGTGTCCGCCACGAAACAAAGCCTATTCGAGAGGCAGGAGTTGGGTCACTGACTCAATGAGCGGGCTCCGGAATTCGATCTCATCCTGTTCTGGAAGCTGGACCGGTTCATTCGCAAGGCCATGGACATGCAAGACATGATCCATTGGGCGGACAAGCACGGCAAGAAGGCTTTCGCCTCCGTCACTGAGCCGATCTTCGACATGACCGGTCCGTTCCGGCACGTGATCATCTCCCTCTTCTCCGCCCTCGCGGAAATGGAAGCCAGCAACACGGCCGTGCGGGTGAGGAGCTTCCGTGAGAGTGTCCGGGAGCAGCAGCGCTGGCCCGGAGGCATGCCAGCCTACGGCTTCGAGGTCTACAAGGGCGACGACGGAGCTGCACACCTTCGCCAGAACCGACACCAGGTGAACGTCATTCGAGAGATCGCCAACCGTCTGCTCACCACCGAGGACACTCCAGCGGTCATCGCCGACCACCTCAACGCGCGGAAGGAACCGACGCCACGGGGTGCCCGCCCGTCCAAGCGCATCCAGGACTCTGGGCGCGAGTACAAGTGGACGGCTTCCGGCATCCGGAAGATGCTCAAGAGCGAAGCTCTTATGGGCTGGAAGATGGAGAGTCGTCCTGTCCCCGGCAAGAAGTACTACGAGACCATCCCCGTCATCGACTCTACTGGCAACAAAGTCCGTCTTGCTGAGCCGATCTTCACTGACGGGCAGTGGAAGGCGCTTCAGGCTCACCTCAACCAACGCTCCTTCTCGGTCTCCTCGCCTACCAACGTGACCCCATTCCTGGAAGTGATCCTCTGCGGGTACTGCAAAGGAAAGATGCGCCTGCACGTGTCTCGAAGGGAGACGAAGAACGGCCGCAAGGAGTACCCGAATTTCGGTGCGTCAGCCCGCGCATGATGGGCGACCGCACCCGGCACGGCTGCGAGGACCAGGTGTCGTGGGATCCCGGGAGGCTGCTCGCCACCTTCGAACATCACCTCTTGGAGCAGTTCGGTTATCAGAAGGTAGAGGAACGGATCTACGTTGCAGGCGCGGACAACCTGAGTCGTATGCGCGAGATTGAAGAGCTGGTCGCGGTCATCATGGCGGACATGGAGCCTCATCGACGGTACGGGACGGCTCTGACGCGGCCTGAGGCCGAGAGGATGCTCGACAGATTGAACGCCGAGTATGAGGCCCTGAGCAAGCTGCCGACCGGGGACCGGTGGGAATACCGCAGCCTCGGGAAGACGTGGCGACAGCTCTGGGAGACGAGCGAAGTGCCCGACCTGGAGAAGCTGATGCGGAAGAACGGTGTGCAGTTCCACTGCTACCAAGACTCGTTCGAGCTGTTCATCCCCGCACGTCTCAAGGTGTGAGGACGCGAAGGGAGCTGAGTTCGTGCTACCGAGTCCCCAGGGGATTCCTGACGCGCTCATGGAAGTCATCACCCGGTCGGGCATTACATCCGAGCAGTTGCAGGAAGCCATGTCGCTGGTGACGGCGCTCGCCGCCGCGCCACCCCCGCCGCAGACTCACGTTGCCGCGAGGAGAGTACCGACTTGGCGCTCCGCAACCCCTTACGAAAGAACGACTACCGTGAAGGTGGTCACACTGAGAAGCTAGACCCTCCGGCCGTTGAGTGCCATTCGCGCCGCTGGCCGGTTCGGGCCAGCGGCGCGATCACCCGCTGGAACTGCAGGTGAAGGCCGCACTCACGGACGATCTGCGGATCGAACGGGACCTGAGCCGCTGGTTCCCGATCTGGGGCGCGCCGGGGTGGTGAGCCGGGTGGTGAGCCCCTACTTGCGCTCCTGCCGACGCGTCTCGAACGGCCGCTCCCGGCGGTAGCGGCGCTCCCACTTGGCCTGCTGGTCACGGCGCGCGCGGTACGCGCGGTAGGTGGACGGCGTGCCCGCGGGGCTGCTCGCCGAACCGGACGAGGGCGTGGCCGAGGTTCCGCTCCCGCTACGGGCGTACCGGATGTACACGTACAGCAGAGCGACCGCGGCGAGCCAGTAGACGCTGTCGGAGAAACCCAGGACGACCAGGACGGCGGTCGCCGAGAGGATCACGGTGTTCATGGCTGACCTCCTTCGGGCGTGGTGGGTGGTTGACGAGTGTCGAGGATCGAGGGTCGAGTGTGGCGGGTGATGGGTGCAGTGCGTGATGGGTGCGGTGCGGTGGGTGACCGACAGCTCCAGGATGCTCTTCCTGTCGCGGCGCCCGCATCCCAATTAACAGGCGCGCCACGCGTGCACCGTGAATGAATACGGGCATGAGCCGACCCATCTCTGGCACGCACGACGCTTTCTCGCACGACGCTTTCTCGCACGGCCACGACGGCGAACGGCTCAGCGGGGTGCACGCGGGTGCCCCGGACGCCTCCCCCACGGCCGTCCTCCTGCACGGCGCCGGCAACGGCAGCAAGGAACGCCTGCTGCCGATGCTCGACGAGTTCGTGGCGCGCGGCTGCCGGGGCCTTGCGTTCGACTTCTCGGGGCACGGTGAAAGCACGGGTGAGCTGCGGGAGTTGAGCCTGCGTCGGCGTTTCGAGCAGGCCGTCGCCGTCATCGACGCGCGGGTGCCCGAGGACGGTCCGCTGGTCGTCATCGGGTTCAGCATGAGCGGGCAGACGGCGGCGGATCTCGCCCGCCACTACGGGGAGAGGGTGGTGGCGATCGGGCTGTGCGCGCCCGCGGTGTACGCGGCCGAGGCGTGGCCGGTGCCGTTCGGGGAGGGTGACGGGGAGTTCAGCACCATCATCCGGGCGCCGGAGGGGTGGCGGGCGTCCCCGGCGCTGGACGCGCTGCGGGCGTACGCCGGGCGGGCGGTGCTCGCCGTGCCCGGCACGGACCATGTCATCCCGCCGGCCGTGACCGAGGCGGTGAGCGACGCGCTGTCCGCCCGCGCCCAGTTCACCCGGCTCGAACTGCCCGACGCGGATCACTTCTTGGGCCTGTGGTTCCGGGATCAGGCCGACGACCGGCGGGAGTTCGTGGACGCCTTGCTGACGGGGCTGGGCGACCAGGGGTGGACGGCGACGCGGGCGTGGGTGGCCAAGCAGCTTCCGCAGGGGCGGGGCGTCCGTGACACCACGGTTCTGCGCGGGGGCTGGAGCTCCCAGATGCGCCGGCTCACCCTCGACGACGGCTCGGGGCTGGTGCTGCGTTCCTTCGTACGGCCCTTCTTCCGGCGTCACGCGCCGGGTCTGCTGGCCCGCGAGGCGTCCGTGCTCACGCTGCTGGCGTCGTACGACGGTGTGCCGGTGCCGGAGCTGCGCGCGGTCGACGCGACCGCCGAACACACCGACCACCCTTCGCTGTTGATGTCGCTGCTGCCGGGCAGCGTGCGGGTCGACGACGAGGACGACGAGGACCTTGAACGGCGCCTGGACCTGTTGGCCGGTCAACTGGCCCGTGTCCACGCGGTCGTACCGGACGAAGCACCCCGCACGTACCAGGCGTGGACGTCTCCCGAACGGGTCGACGCGCCCGGTGGCGGGCTGTGGGAGCGGGCGGTGGACGTGATCCGGCGCCCGGCACCCGCGTACGAGGGCTGCTTCCTGCACCGGGACTTCCACCCCGGGAACGTGCTGTTCACCGGTTCCGGCGAGACCCTGCGGATCAGTGGGGTGGTCGACTGGGTGGAGACCTCGTGGGGGCCCGCGGACCTCGACGTGGCGCACTGCTCGACGGCGCTCGCGCTGCTGCACGGGCCGGAGCACGGACTCGGCTTCCGCGCCCGCTACGAGGCCCAAGGGGGCCGTCGCCTCGCCGAGGACCCCGATCACCTGTACTGGAGGCTGCTGGACGCGCTCGGCTACGCGCCGGACGCGGCGAAGCTCGCGGGGCCCTGGAGGGAGCTCGGCCGCACCGACCTGACGCCTCAGGTCCTGGGGGCACGGCTGGAGGCGTATGTGGCGGGGTTGCTGGAGCGGTACGCGTAACGTGCTGTCCGGCCCGGCGACGGGGCGGCCACGGGGACGGGGTGAGCGCGGCATGGGCGAACGCGGCATGGATGGACGCGGCATGGGTGAACGACGGCGGCTGGTCACGACGGCGGAGCGCCGGGCCCGGCTCGCGCTGCGGCACATGCTGGCACCGGGTGCGCGGGCGGCCACGCCGGAGGAGGTGGCCCGTTCCCTGGTGGCGCTGCACGGGACGGACCCGGCGACGGTGTACCTGGCGGTCGGGGCGCGCCTCACGGACACCGGCGGGACGGTCACGGAGCTCGACCGGGCGTTGTACGGGGACCGGTCGCTGGTGCGGATGCACGGGATGCGGCACACCGTGTTCGTGTTCCCGGCGGAGCTGACCGCGGTGGTGCACGCCTCGACTGGGCTCACGGTCGCCGCGCGGGCGCGGGCCGCCCTGGCCAAGGACATGATCACCGGCAGCGGCGGGCGGCTGGGCCCCGAGTGGCTCGCGGAGGTCGAGGAGGCCGCGCTCGCCGCGCTCGCCCGCCGGGGAGAGGCCACGGTGAACGAACTCGTGCGCGACGAGCCGCGGTTGCGGGAGCGGTTCGCGCACGGGGCGGGCGGGAAGTACGAGCACACCGTGTCGTCCCGGCTCATGCGGGTGTTGGGCGTGGAGGGCAGGGTGGTGCGGGGCCGGCCGCTCGGCTCCTGGACGTCGACGCAGTTCCGCTGGGCGGTGGCGCCCCCGCACCCCGAACTGCCGTCCGCCGAGGCGCAGTCGGAGTTGCTGAGGCGGTGGCTCACGGCCTGCGGACCGGCCACCGAGGCCGACCTGAAGTGGTGGACGGGCTGGCGCGTGACCGAGGTGCGCAAGGCGCTCGCCGCGATCGGCGCCCACGCCGTGTCGCTGGACGACGGGGGCACGGGATACGTGGCGGACGGGGACGTGGAGCCTGTCGCCGGGCCCACTGAACCGTGGGCCGCGCTGCTTCCGGGACTGGACCCGACGGCGATGGGCTGGCAGGACCGCGACTGGTACCTCGCGCCCGCCCTCCGTCCGGCCCTGTTCGACGGGAGCGGCAACGTCGGGCCGACGGTGTGGTGGAACGGCCGGGTGATCGGCGGCTGGGCCCAGCGCCCGGACGGCGAGATCGTGTGGCGGCTGCTGGAGACGGAGGGCGTGGGCGGCGAGGCGCACGCGGCGATCGAGGCGGAGGCGGAACGGCTGCGCGCCTGGGTGGCGGACACCCGGATCACGCCGCGGTTCCGGACACCGCTGGAGCGGGAGCTGGCGGCCTAGGTGTGCTGTCCGGACAGGTTGGTGACGCGGCAGATCCCGGCGAGGTCCCCGGCGAGGCTCACCACAGCGCCGGGCACCCGAAGAGGTGGGGGCACCCGGCGCCCCGGCTCACTTCTGCTCGCACTCCTTCCAGGCCAGGTGGTACGTCGTGCTGATATCGCCGTCCGTGGAGTCCATGGTCATGAAGCTGGTGCTGTTGGCCGGTGACGTGCCCTTGGCGACCCGCAGCTCGGTGTTGATGTTGAAGTTGCGCTCGACACCGCAGGGCGCCCAGACGATCTGGGCCCAGTCGGTCTCGTCGGTGGCCTGCCAGTTGTCCTCGAGCGGGCCGCTGAACGGGTGCGTTCTGGAGGCCGTCTCCGGGGAGCCCTGGAAGTAGTACGAGGCCTTCTGGGTGGCGGTCGCGCCGCGCTGGAGCGAGGCGAAGCCCCGGTAGTCGGCGCTGGCGATGGCGTAGGTGAAGCCCCCGGGCACGTGGACGTTCAGGCTGAGCTGGCAGTTCTTGCGGAACGCGGTGGAGTTGGCGCCGCCGCCGACCTGGGCGAGGTAGTCGCTGTAGGTCACGGTGAAGGCGGTGTTGTCCGGGGAGACGGCGACCGCCGTCGTGCCCGCGGGACAGCCGGACCCGTTCACCGTGGCGAGCTTGATGATGATCTTGTCCGGGGGCGGGTCGGTGAAGATCGGTGACGAGGACGAGGCCTGCGCCGGGAACGCGGTGGCGAGCAGAGCGGCGATCGCGCCGCCCAGCAGGAGCCCACGAGCCATGGTTCTCCAATCCGTTCTTTCGGTGTTCCGGCGGCACGGGTGCGGATGCGCACCGCCGGAACCGGGGGGGTGCGGCCCACCGCGTGGGCCGTCGCGGACCGAAACACAGAGGTCATGTACATGCCAAGCTGGCGCGTACACCGACACCCAGCCTGTGAAGGGGCTGTGAAGACCGGGAGCGACCGAATCGTATGGATACCCGGGCGGTACGGCTAGGGCGATCTCCGGCCAACTCTGGCGCGATCCCCTACCTTCCCCCGCCTTCTCCCATCTCCCCCCGGCCGTCCCCCACCCTCCCCGTCTCCGGACACACCGGTGCCGTCCACCCTCGCGGAGCGGACGGCACCGGAAGGGTCGCGCCGCCTCAGCGGCTGTAGCGCATCAGCGCCCGCACCATGTGGCACGTCGTGTCCGACGGCGGGTGGACGCCGATGAGTTCGGCCGTGCTGCGGATCGTCTCGTTGCGGGCCTGGTTCGGGAGGTGGACGCCGGAGTCGAGCAGGGCGATGGCGAGGCGCATCGCCTTCAGCCGGCGGTTGTGCGTGACGTACCACTCGCGGGGGCGGCCGGGCGGCAGCGGGCGCTTCTCGACGGGTGCGTACGGAAGGTCGAGTTGGACCGGCCTCCTGGCCGTGGGCTGGGTGGGCAGCGGCTTCGGCTTCAGTGCGGCAGCGGGCACGGGCATCCTCCTGTCGCGGTCAGGGCGTCGTCCGGGATCTCCGGCGACACCCTCGAACACTGCTTCTATTTTACTGGCCACCACTGACAATCAGGAGGCCTGGAGCTGCGGCAAAAGCCCAGGTGGGCAAGGAAATTGGCGCTGTGTCACCCGAGGTCCGCGAGGGGCGCGTGAGACGACTAACCACCCCTCGGCGACCGGTGCGCCACCCCCTCGCCGCCGCGCCTCAGGAGACATCCGGGAACGAGTGGTGCTCGTGCGCCACCACCCAGCGTCCCCGCTGCTTGCGCAGCCCCAGGGTGAGCCGCAGGCGGTTCTCCGGCCGCTCGGCCAGCTCACGCGGAGTGCCGCAGCGCAGCAGGGCGTAGGCGAACGCGACATCGGCGCCGGCGGTGACCTCCAGCGACTCGATGTCGAACGAGGCGCCCCGCGCCTGCCAGTCGAAGAAGGGCGGCCACGTCTCGCGGTAGGCGTCGATGCCGCGGGCGCCCTCGTAGGGCGGCGGCACGTCGAACATCACGATGTCGTCCGCGTGGTCGACCAGGACGCCGTCCAGGTCACCCCCGTGCACGGCCGCGGCCCAGTGCTCGATCAGGCGGCGGATCTGCTGTTCGTCGTCGGACATGATGCCTCTCTCCCTGTCATCGGGACGGCATCACTGCAGACCGCCGTCGGCACCAAGACTCATCGCCGGTGGGCGGGCCGACCCGAAGGGACACGCGCGTACCGTGTCCCGCATGGAGATCTGGATCAATCCGGCCTGTTCGAAGTGCCGCAGCGCGCTCACCCTGCTGGACGCGGAGGGGGCCGATTACACCGTGCGGCGGTACCTGGAGGACGTGCCGACCGAGGACGAGATCCGGGACGTGCTCGCACGGCTCGGGCTGGAGCCGTGGGACATCACGCGGACCCAGGAAGCCGCCGCCAAGGAGCTGGACATGACGTCGTGGGACCGGGACGCCGCGTCACGGGACCGGTGGGTGCGGGCGCTCGCCGAGCATCCGAAGCTCATCCAGCGGCCGATCATCACCGCCGACGACGGCAGCGCGGTGGTGGGCCGCACGGAGGAGGCGGTTCGGGACGCCTTGGAGCGGTAAGGGAGGGTTCGCGCTCAAGTGCCGTGTGACGCACGTTACTTGAGAGACCTCTATAACCCTTGAGTAACTTCGTTCGAGATCTCGTACCTAGCGGCGTACTCACCCGATCCGGCCCGCCGACGCGGCCGGGGACAGGAGGCGCGCATGTCGCGTAGGAGAACGATCAGTACGAGGAAGAAGGTCGCGCTGCTGGTGAGCGCGGTGGCCGTGGCGGGAGGCAGCGCCTTCGCGATGGCGGCCACGTCGAACGCGGCGCAGACCGCCGCGGACTCGACCGTCTGCCAGGGACTGGCCACCGCGCTCGGCAACAACCAGCGGTTCATCGCGGGACAGAAGGCCAGCCCCGACGCCCAGTCGGAGGCGCGGATCGCCAACCGCGAGGCGGTCATCGCCGAGATCGAGCGCAAGCAGGAGGCGTCCGGCTGCGTGGCCGGGGAGTCGGCTCAGGACTCCCAGGGCACCCAGGCCGGGCAGAACGGCGGAGCCGCGGAGACCGGGGGGTCGGCTCAGGACCCCCAGGGCTCCGAGGAGGCCGCGGGCTCTCAGGCCTCGGATCCCGCGACCGCCCCGCCCGCGGACGACGGCGCCGCGGACGGCGACGCCGCCGCGGGCTCCGGGGAGCAGGTCTGCAACGGCTCCACCGTCACTCTCTCCGGCGAGGCGGGCGCCCCGGCGGCGTCCAGCAACCAGTTCCCGGCCGGCACGAAGCTGAAGGTCACCAACCTGGACAACGACAAGTCCACGACGGTGGAGGTCACCTCGGTGTCCGGCAGCTGCGTCCTGCTGAACGACGCGGCGTTCGAGCAGGTCAGGGAGCCTGGCAAGTTTCTGATTCGCAGGGCCCTCATCGAAAGGGTGGGATGAGGTCACCCGGGTGTGCGGCTTTTCAGGAAGGCCGTCAGATGGTCGTCGAGCTCGTTTGAGTTCGCGTGCGGCAGCGTGTGGTGGGTGGCGTCCGGGAGGAATGTCACCTCCGCACGCGGCAGCCGTCTGACGGAGAGGGCCGCCACCCTGCGGGCGTCGTGGGCCCTGCTGTTCCCGGCGAGGAGCAGCAGGGCCGGCACGTCCAGCGCGGACGAGGCCGCACGGTCGGGGGCCGGAGCGGTGACCGGTCGTACGAAGGGGAAACCGGCGGCCGCCTCCTGGAGCCGGAGCCACTCCGGGTCCACGGGGGTGCCGCGGGTCTCCCATTCCAGGAAGGCCCGGGTAGCGGCGGCGGAGCGGCGGAGCATCATCGGGGCGGCCCGCAGGAGGTACGCGGGCGCGAACCGCGTGAAGCACCCCGTCGGGTCGAGCAGCGCCAGCCGGCGGACCCGGTGGGGCGCGTGCAGGGTGTAGTGGAGGGCGATCCAGGCGCCGTACGAGTGACCGCACAACGCGGTCGGGCCGGCGCCCAGGCCCTCCAGGAGCAGGTCCAGCCAGGCTGTGAGGTCGGCCACCGTACGGAGGGGGTGGCCGGCCTCACGCGTGCTGAGGCCGGGCTCGCCGATCAGGTCGACGGCGTACACCCGGTGGTCGCGTGAGAGCGCCCCGACGTTCGCGAACCAGGACGCCGAGGTCGCTCCGCCGCCGCCCGGCAGGAGCAGGAGCGGGGGCGCGTCGCGCGGTCCGCAGGCGTTCACGTGGGTCGTGCCGTACCGGGTGGTGACGTCGAGCGCCTCCCGGTCGGCGGGCCACTTGGCGATGACCTTGTCGTACGCCGCCCGGAAACCCCGCATGTCGTACGTGCCGCGGCCGCTCATCGCCCCGCCCTCCCCTGTCCGGTCATGCGTCCAGTCCTCCCCCGTCCGGCCTATTATCTCGCTCAGCGAGATACTTGTTGAGCGAGATGATAACCGGAGGACGACGTGCCCGACCACGAGCGCGAGATGGAGATCGTGCACCTGCTGCGCGCGGCCACCGTCGAACTCGGCCTGCACAGCGCCCGTTTCGCGAGCCGGAACGGCATGCACCCGACGGACGTGCGGGCCCTGATCGCGCTCATGGACGCGTCGCGGGCGGGCTCGGAGATGACGGCGGGCCGCCTCGGCGCCCTCCTCGGGCTGAACTCGGCGGGCACGACCGCCGTCGTCGACCGGCTGGAGCGGCTCGGGCACGTACGGCGCGTGCGGGACGAACGGGACCGGCGCCGGGTCCTCGTGGAGATCGACGAGCGGGCGGTGGAACTGGGGGAGGCCTTCTTCGGCCCGCTGATCGGCCGCGCGGTGCAGCTGCTGGAGGGGTACGACGAGCGGGAACTGGCGGCGATCCGGGGGTTCCTCACGGGCGTACGGGACGCCACCGACGGGGAGCGGGACCGGGGGTCGGGGGCGCAGCCTTCGTGAGCGCCCCTGGAGGGAGCCCGGCGCGGCGTGATCCCGCCCACAGAAGCCCCAGGTAACACGGGGTTCACACATGGGCAATGACCGGGTAATCGCCCGTTGACAGGCTTCCGGGCATATTCCCCGCGGCGCCCCAGTGCCGCAGCGCCGCCGCAGCACCCGCATGACTGCGACTCAAAGACACACCCGAAGGATGTGGCCCGTGAGCTTCAAGGCTGAGTACATCTGGATCGACGGCACCGAGCCGACGGCCAAGCTGCGTTCCAAGACGAAGATCTTCGCCGACGACGCCAAGGGTGCCGAGCTGCCGATCTGGGGCTTCGACGGGTCCTCCACGAACCAGGCCGAGGGCCACGCCTCCGACTGTGTCCTCAAGCCGGTCTTCTCCTGCCCGGACCCGATCCGCGGCGGCGACGACATCCTCGTCCTGTGCGAGGTCCTGAACATCGACTTCACCCCGCACGCGTCCAACACCCGTGCCGCGCTGAGCGAGGTCGCGGAGAAGTTCGCCGCGCAGGAGCCGATCTTCGGCATCGAGCAGGAGTACACCTTCTTCGACGGCACCCGCCCCCTGGGCTTCCCCGAGGGCGGCTTCCCGGCCCCCCAGGGCGGCTACTACTGCGGTGTCGGCGCCGACGAGATCTTCGGCCGTGACATCGTCGAGGCCCACCTGGACAACTGCCTGAAGGCGGGCCTCGCGATCTCCGGCATCAACGCCGAGGTCATGCCCGGCCAGTGGGAGTTCCAGGTCGGCCCGGTCTCCCCGCTGGAGGTCTCCGACCACCTGTGGGTGGCCCGCTGGCTGCTCTACCGCACCGCCGAGGACTTCGGTGTCTCCGCCACCCTCGACCCCAAGCCGGTCAAGGGCGACTGGAACGGCGCCGGCGCGCACACCAACTTCTCCACCAAGGCGATGCGCGAGGGCTACGACGCGATCATCACCGCGGCCGAGTCGCTCGGTGAGGGCTCCAAGCCGCTCGACCACGTCAAGAACTACGGCGCCGGCATCGACGACCGCCTGACGGGTCTGCACGAGACCGCCCCGTGGGACCAGTACTCCTACGGCGTCTCCAACCGCGGTGCCTCGGTCCGTATCCCGTGGCAGGTCGAGAAGGACGGCAAGGGCTACATCGAGGACCGCCGCCCGAACGCCAACGTCGACCCGTACGTCGTGACGCGTCTGCTCGTCGACACCTGCTGCTCCGCCCTGGAGAAGGCCGGCCAGGTCTGATCCGAGGCCCATGGCTCCGAAAGGGGGCGCCCGCCGTTCGCGGTGGGCGCCCCCTTCGTGTGTCACAGAGCGTCCAAGCAGTGAGAGGAGGCTCCTGTGACAGCCGTCCGTCTGCTTCAATGGGCCCATGGCCGGCTTCCAGAAGTACACCGCGACGGGTCGCCATGACCTCGAGCCGTTCTGGCCTTCCCGTCAGCACCACGACTTCGACCGGGTGTGTTGTCGCGCGACGATCGCGCCGGCCCTCTAAAGCCGTACACCACCCGGCCTTCGGCCAGCGCGCAACGCCGTACGTCCTTCCCGACGAACTCCTCGCGCGAAAGAGCTGACCTCTCATGGCGACCACTCGTTCTCTCTCCACCGCCACCCTCACCGCCCCGACCGCTCCCACCGCTCCCACCGCTCCCCCGGCGAACGGCTCCGCACGCCACCGGCTGCGTGCCGTGGACCGCGACGAGGTGGTCGATGTCGCGGACTTCCTGCCGCCGGGCGCCACCTGGCTGCCCGCGCCCCAGCACACCCTGCCCACGCTGCCGGGACAGCCACCGATGATCGGCTACCTGGTCCTGGTACCGGCCGACCAGCAGCCGCCGGTGCTGCCGTTCGCGGTTCCGGACTCCTCCGGCCCGGCCGGGCCGGACGCCGGTGAGGACGGCCTCGTCCGCATCGACACCGTGCAGCGCACCGCCGAGGTCGACGGGCGTCCGCTCGACCTCACCTACCTGGAGTTCGAGCTGCTGGCGCACCTCGTGGCGCACCCGAACCGGGTGCACACCCGCGACCAGCTGGTCACCACGGTGTGGGGCTACGGGCACGTGGGCGACGGCCGGACGGTCGACGTGCACATCGCCCGGCTGCGCCGCAAGCTCGGCGCCGAACACCGCCAGGCCATCCAGACGGTGCGCCGGGTCGGCTACAAGTACACGCCGCCGACCGCTCGCTGACGGTCCGTCCGGATCTGCCGCTCTGCCGACGGCAGATCCCGCTTCCGCACCACCACTTCCGTGTGCAGAGTCTGCGGTATGAGGCTTCTGGTGCTGGGCGGTACGGAGTTCGTGGGACGAGCCGTGGTGGAGGCGGCGCTCGGGCGGGGCTGGGACGTGACGGTCTTTCACCGGGGCCGGCACGAACCCCCGCCCGGTGTACGGCCGTTGCGGGGTGACCGCTCGGAGCCCGGCGGGCTTGCCTCCCTGGCCGGTGCCCCGGACACGTGGGACGTCGTCGTCGACACCTGGTCGGCGGCACCCAGGGCGGTGTGTGACGCGGCGCGGCTGCTGCGGGACCGCGCACGGCGGTACGTGTACGTGTCGAGCAGCTCCGTGTACGCCTGGCCCCGGCTCGCCGGGTACACGGAGGAGGCGCGGCTGGTGGAGGGCGCGTCGGCGGACTCGGAACAGACCGACTACGCCCGGGACAAGCGGGGCGGTGAGCTGGCGGCGCTGGACGCCTTCGGCACGGACCGCTCGCTGCTCGTGCGGGCCGGTCTGATCCTCGGTCCGTACGAGAACATCGGCCGGCTGCCCTGGTGGCTGACCCGGATCGCCCGGGGCGGCCCCGTACTGGCTCCCGGGCCGCGCGACCTGCCCCTCCAGTACGTCGACGTCCGCGACCTCGCGGAGTGGATCCTCGGCGCGGTGGAGCGGGAGCTGGGCGGGCCGTACAACCTGATCAGTCCCCGGGGACACGCCACCATGGGCACCCTGCTCGACGCGTGCGTGGACGTCACCGGCAACGCCGCCGAGCTGAGGTGGACCGACCCGGACGTCGTCCTCGGCGCGGGCATCGAGCCGTGGACCCAACTGCCGGTGTGGGTGCCGCCGGGCAGCGACCTGCACGCCGCCCTGCACGGCGCCGATGTGTCGCGGGCCGTCGAGGCGGGCCTGCGCTGCCGCCCCGTCACCGAGACCGTGGCCGACACCTGGACCTGGCTCCAGGCCATCGGCGGCACGGCACCCCTGCGCCCGGACCGGCCGACGGTGGGCCTGGATCCGGCGCTGGAGGCGAAGGTGCTCGCGGTCGGCGGTGGTGTACCTGACACCACCTCCGCACCGGGCGCCCAACCCCCGTGACCCCCGCTCCCCGCTCGGCGAGACTGACGCCATGACCACGGAGACGAAGAGCGGCGAGAGCCGTACGAGGGTGCGGGGGGCCGGCCTGGCGGCCGTGCGGGGGCTCGCGCTGGCACTGGTGGCGTTACCGGGGGCGGTGCTCTGTTTCGTGCTCTCCGCCGTGTCGATCGTGCTGATACCCATCGGGGTCGGGATCGTCACGACGCCGTGGGTGCTCACGGGGGTGCGGGCGTTCGCGGACTGGCGGCGGGTCCTCGCGGCCGAGTGGGGCGGGGTGCGGATCCCCTCGTCGTACCGGGAGATCCCGAAGGACGCCAACCCCTGGGGGCGCACCTTCGGGATGCTGGGCGACCCGGCGACCTGGCGGGACCTGCGGTGGCTGCCGGTCGACATGACGGCGGGGTTCCTCACCGCGCTGCTGCCGGCGGCGCTGTTCCTGTACCCCCTGGAGGGGTTCGCGCTGGCGGCCGGGCTGTGGCGGATCCTGGCGGACTCCATGGACGGCGCGTACTGGTACGGCTTCGTGCCGGTCACGGGCCAGGCCTCCGCGTTCGGCGCCGCCGCCCTGGCCCTCGCCCTCCTCGTCGTGGCTCGCATCGTCAACCCGCGGCTGCTGAAGGTCCACTTCCAGCTCACCCGCGCCTTCCTCGCCCCGCGCCAGGGCGAGTTGGCCGAGCGGGTCCGCGTCCTGACCGAGACCCGGCGGGACGCGGTGGACACCTCGGCCGCCGAACTGCGGCGCATCGAACGGGATCTGCACGACGGGGCGCAGGCGCGGCTGGTGGCGATGGGCATGGACCTCGGCACCGTCGAGGCGTTCCTCGACAAGGACCCGGAGAAGGCCAGGCACCTGCTCGCCCAGGCCCGCCGGAACTCCGCCGAGGCGCTCACCGAGCTGCGTGACCTGGTGCGCGGAATCCACCCGCCCGTGCTCGCCGAACGCGGACTCGGTGACGCCGTACGGGCGTTGGCGCTGCGGCTGCCGATCAGCACCGAGGTGGACGTCGACCTCGACGGCCGCGCCGGCGCCCCGGTGGAGTCGGCGGCCTACTTCGCCGTCAGCGAGGTGCTCACCAACGCGGTCAAGCACTCCGGAGCGGACCGGATCTGGATCGACCTCCATGAGGTGAAGGACGACGCGGGCACGCTCCGCATCACGGTCACCGACAACGGCCGGGGCGGCGCGCGGATCGGTGCCGGTTCGGGTCTGACCGGAGTGGAGCGGCGACTGGGTACATTCGACGGCGTCCTGGCCGTCAGCAGTCCTGAGGGCGGCCCCACCATGGTCACCATGGAGATCCCTTGCGCGTAGTCCTGGCCGAGGACCTGTTCCTGCTCCGTGACGGACTGGTCCGGCTTCTGGAGGCGTACGACTTCGAGATCGCCGCGGCGGTCGAGAGCGGGCCCGAACTCGCCCGCGCCCTGGCCGAGTTACGGCCGGACGTCGCCGTCGTCGACGTCCGGCTGCCGCCCTCGCACACCGACGAGGGGCTCCAGTGCGCCCTCCAGGCCCGGCGGGAGCGGCCCGGACTGCCCGTGCTGGTGCTGTCGCAGCACGTGGAGCAGTTGTACGCACGGGAGTTGCTCGCCGACGGCACGGGCGGGATCGGGTATCTGCTGAAGGACCGGGTGTTCGACGCCGACCAGTTCATCGACGCCGTGCGGCGGGTCGCCGCGGGCGGTACGGCGATGGACCCCCAGGTGATCCAGCAGCTGCTCACCCGGCGGGCGGCGGACGACCAGCCGCTCGGCCGTCTCACCCCGCGCGAACGGGAGGTTCTGGAGCTGATGGCGCAGGGGCGCTCGAACGCGGCGATCGCCGAGCGACTTGTGGTGACGGAACGGGCTATCGCCAAACACACCTCCAATATCTTCGCCAAATTGGGACTTGAGGTGTCGGACGACGACAATCGTCGTGTGCTCGCGGTCCTCGCGTATTTGGATCACGGTCGCTGAACTTGATTCAGCGGTTCGGCGGCGATTGCTGAACCTCATTCAAAAGTCGACACGCTACCCCCCTCAACTGCCGTTGAAGCATGGGTCTCTGTGCCCATTGCGCCCGAATTGACCTCATGGACTTCTGATTTTTTCCAAGGTTTCTGAACACCCCACGAGCACCACCCGTATGTGATGGAGCCGCTTCACTCCTGTCGGGCGCCTCGATGCCCCGCAAGGAAGTCAGAGGAGTTCCATGGGACGCAATACAAGGAAACGTCGCTCACCGCTGGCCGTTCGCGCCATTGCCGCCTCCGCGGCACTGGCGGTCGCGGGCGGTGGGCTGGTCTGGGCGAATTTCTACGCCTCGGCAGGCGAGTCGTCGGACCAGAACAATGTCAAGGCCGCGGGCGCGCAGGTCGCGACGATCGACTGCCCCGATGTCGGCCAGCAGCTCTCCGATGTGCCGGATGGTGCTCGCGCGGGCGTCGACAAGGAGCTGGCGACGCTCGACCAGCAGGTCACCGAGGCCTACAAGCGACTCGCCGACACGCGCCGGGACCAGGCGGCCGACCCCGGTTATGTCAACAACGCCATCCTCAGCCCGCTGAAGTCCAAGCGGACGGCCACGATCGACCGGATCGGCCAGAACATCCAGCGCGCCGGTGGTAAGGCTCCGCAGGGAGCCGACCAGATGGCCGAGTGCCAGGGTGTGGAGGCCGAGACGGCCGCGGGCGAGGGCCAGCAGCAGGACGGCCAGAACCAGGACGGTCAGCAGCAGGGCGGCCAGGACCAAGGTGGTCAGGACCAGGGCGGCCAGGACCAGGGCGGGAACGGCGGTCAGGGCGGCAACGGCCCGGCTGCGGCCGACTTCCAGGACATCACCCAGGTTCAGCCGAACGGCGGCGCCAAGGGCGTGGGCGGCAACGGCCTCCCCGCGAACGGCGACGGCGGTTCGACGGGCACCTTCACCACCGACTGCGGCACCAACGAGAACGAGAACCGCAACTCGGACAACGTGATCGTCGCTCCCGGTGTCAGCAACGGTGCCCAGCACCAGCACGACTACGTCGGCAACCAGGGCAACGACGCCTTCGCGAGCGACCAGGACCTGCTGAACGGCCAGACGAGCTGCCAGAACCAGGGCGACAAGTCGTCGTACTTCTGGCCGGTGCTGCGTGTCCAGGACGGTCAGGACGACGTCGACGCCAACGCCCCCGGTGGTGGTCAGGACGGCAACGTCGGCACGATCATCCAGGCCAGCGAGGCCCAGCTGAAGTTCGTCGGCAACAAGAAGAGCGACGTCGTCGCGATGCCGCAGGCCCTGCGCATCATCACCGGTGACGCCAAGTCCTTCGTGAACGGCCTCGCCAACGCCAACACGAACTGGAGCTGCACCGGCTTCGAGGACAGGCAGCTGACGGACAAGTACCCGATCTGCCCCGACGGCAGCTCCGTGGTGCGGACGTCCAACTTCCAGAGCTGCTGGGACGGCCAGAACATCGACAGCGCCAACCACCGTACGCACGTGTCCTTCGTCCAGGAGGACGGCAGCTGCGGCAACGGCTTCCAGGCCATCCCCCAGCTCCAGGTCCGCCTGGTCTACGACGTGCAGGCCCCGCAGATCCAGAACGGGCAGGTCCAGAACGCGTTCGCGGTGGACTCCTTCCCGGACCAGCTGCACAAGCCGATCACCGACCACAACGACTTCATCAACTTCTTCGACGAGAACACGATGAACGAGATGGTCCAGTGCATCAACGGCGGCCAGAACTGCCAGTAGAGGCACCCGGTAGCGCATGAGCGAAAGCCGGCGGTGGGAGATCCCACCGCCGGCTTTCGCTCGTCCCCCGGCCCGCGCGGTCAACCGTTGTGAGAGCCACTGTTGTGACTGCCACCAGGATTCATGTGGGCGGAGCCCTCTTCCATGGTCCCGCCGAGCGTGCCGCGCAGCGCGTTGACCGTCTTCTGCTCGCCGACGGCGACCCACTTGCGGCCGACGAGGTAGTAGCCGCCGTAGTCCTTGGCCCCGCTCAGCCACTCGGCCTGGCCGCGGTCGGTGGCGAAGGTCGCGAGGACGAACTTGCCGTCGGAGTTCTTGCAGATGGCCTGGCGGATCGTGTCCGCGTCCGTCTGCATGTTCGGCTTGCAGCCCGCCTGGCTGGCGATGTGCTCCAGGCTGCCGGTCGCGGTCTGGGGGACCTTCGCCTCCTTGGCCTCCTTCTTGCCGCCGTCGGAGCCGCAGCCGGTCAGCACCAGCAGGGCGGCGAGCGCTCCGAGCGCGCTCCCTGCCAGCCTCTTCCGCGTCACACTCATCCGTACCTACCTCCGGGACCGTTCCGGCCCATGTCGCTGAGAGCCCCGGCAAGGGCCCTGTCCTTCGATACGGCCCACGAGCGCTCACCGCTCAATCGATTCTCGCCCCCGCCGCCGCCGCTCACGGCAAGTGACCATCAAAGGATTCGCTCGTTCTGCTGAACGTGCAGTCACAGGATGTCGCCCCACGCCCCCCAGCCCCCTCCACCGAACCGACCGTAGACGTCGGCCAGGCCGAAGCCGCGCTCGTCGAGCACTACCCGCGCCTCGTCCGGCTGGCCTACCTCGTGCTGCCACCGACCCTCGGCCGCACCCGCCGCGTCCTGACGGCCCACGCCCTCACCCAGCGGGCCCTCCCCCGGGGCCGTACATCGGCCCCGGCGATCCCGGCGATCCCGGCCCCGGCGACGGGCGGTGACGGCGGCCCGGGCTACACCTACGTCCGCCTCCAGGTCCTGCGCACCGCGCTGGAGGCCGGCCACCCCCTGCGGCTCCGGCCCTGGCCCAAGCGCTCCCAGCTGCCACCCCTGCTCCCCCAGGTGTGGGGACTGCGCCTCTTCCCCCGCTCGGGCGGAGCCGACGAACTCGCCTTGGACCAACGCCTGTCGGCCCTCTCGGGCCCGGCACGGGCGGCGTACGTCCTGCGGGGCCTGGAGAAGCTGACCGCCGCGGACGTACGGGGCGTGCTGGACGCGGCCGGAGTCGAGGACCCGCAGACGGCACTGACCGAAGCGGGCGACATCCCACCGCGGGAAGCCGCCCTGCTCGACTCCCCCGAGTTCGACCCCTGTTCGCTCCAGGCCCGCCCCACCGACCTGATGCGGCGCAGACAGCACGTGAAGGCCGCTCTCGCCGCCACGGCCGCGGCGGCCGTGTGCGGCGCGTTGTTCGTCATTCCCGGGGGCGGCTGGGGCCCCGACGGCGCGGCCGCACCGCCGTACGCGCGGAACCCGGCGGCCGAAGCCGCCCTGGACCCGGGCACGTTGACGAAGGCGTCGGCCACCGCATGGAAGAAGTCCGCCCGCACCGACTTCGGGGTGTGGCCCGCACGCGGAGAGCTCACCGGGGACAAGGCCCTGCTGCGACGGGCCCTCGCCGTGTGGGCGCGTCCCGGAGGGTCCGTACAGGTCTCGTCGACCCCCGGCACCCCGGCCGGCGGGCCCCCCGGCCCGCCGCAGCTGCTGTACGCGGGCGTGGTCGACTCCGCCCGGGTCGTGCTGCTCTACGACGGGCTGCGCGTCGCGCGGTACGCCGAGCCGAAGAAGGGCACGGGCGGGGCCGCGCTGGACTTCGCGCGGGTGGACGGGGCGAGTGGGGCCGAGGCGAGCGCGGTGGTGCTCGACCGGACCGACGGCAACGTCCGCTATCTGACGGCGCCCTGGGTGACGAAGGCGGCCGTACGGGACCTGATGAAGCCGGACGGCGGGACGTCGGAGCTCCCGGTGTCGAAGGACGGGGTGACGGGCGCGTTCGGGAGTCCCGCGCTGCGCGCCGGCAAGTGCCGGTCGTGGACCGTGCTCCAGCTGAGCGACGCCGACGGCGCCAGTCTGCTGACCGACCTCGCCGAGTTGACTCCCGCGCACCTGACCACCGGGCGGCCGTCCGCTCCTCGCGAGGCGACAGGGGAGCGGCTCGGTACCTGGTCGCCGTACGCGTGCTCGCTGGCGGCCGCGCGGGCGCGGGGCGTGCGGTCCGTGAACGCCTGGAGTTACGCCCGGCAGTCACTGCCCGACTGGGCCGGCACGGCGACCTGGGTGTGCACCAGGGCCGAGACCTGGCGCAGTGGCGGCACGCGGGTGCTGGCCCAGCTCCAGACGCCGGGCGCACGGTACGGGGCCGTCGCCGCCAAGGCCGACGACTCCCCCGCGTGCGGCGCCCGTGCCCCGCACGTCCTGGCCGGTGTGCTGTGGAAGTCGGGCGAGGGGACCTGGTACCTGCTCGCCGCCGGCGACCGGGGCACGACCTCGGTCAGCGCGAAGGGCAGGTTCAGCGGATCCGCCGAGGGCAACCTGCTGGCGGTACGCGCGCGGCAGGGTGCCCTGGCCGACCTGAAGGGCACGCTGCCCGACGGCCGTTCGATCACTGGACTGAGGTGAGCGTGCCGGTGACCGCTTTGCACTGAAGATGTGAACAACCTTGGCCGGTCGGGTCCGTTGGCGGCCGGATCCGATCGGTAAGGTGTTCGCATGACGACCGGGGTTCGCCGCAGAATGGGTGTCGAGGAGCGGCGGCAGCAGTTGATCGGCGTGGCCCTTGAACTGTTCAGCCGACGCTCACCCGACGAGGTCTCCATCGACGAGATAGCGTCGGCCGCGGGCATCTCGCGGCCGCTGGTCTACCACTACTTTCCCGGCAAACTCAGCCTCTACGAGGCCGCGTTGAAGCGCGCCTCCGACGACTTGGCCGCGCGCTTCATGGAACCGCGGGAGGGCCCCCTGGGCGCCCGGCTGCTGCGCGTGATGCGCCGCTTCTTCGACTTCGTCGAGGAGCACGGGCCCGGCTTCTCGGCGCTGATGCGCGGCGGCCCGGCGGTCCCCCGGGACGGCCTCCGCTCCCGGGACGCGGTCTCCCGCACCAACGCGCTCATCGACGGCGTACGCCAGGCGGCGTACGACCAGATCCTCACCCACCTGCGCATCGACAACCCGCCCGCCCGGCTGGAGCTGGTGATCCGCTCCTGGATCTCCCTCGCCGAGTCCACGGCCCTGATCTGGCTGGACGGCCGCCGCATCCCCCGCCAGGAGCTGGAGGCCCAACTCGTCCACGACTTCGCCGCGTTGACAGCGGTGAGCGCCGCGTACGACGAGGAGATGGCGGACCTCCTGCGCCGCATACTCAAGGACGAACCGACGGACGGTCCGTTCACGGACCTGGTGGACCGCTTGGTAGCGCTGGGGGCGCCGCGTTAGGGGCGCGGGGCTGTGACATGTGCGGCTCCGCCGCGCGGGCGCGACAAGCCACGACGGCCCCGCAGCCGAAAACCATCCGCACCCCCAACGGCGCGACTACGCATCAAACTTCCGGTACGACGCGTCAAGATCCCGCACCTCGGCCGAGGCGTGCAACGCCAGCCCCGCCTCCGGCTTCACAAACCTGCGGAGCAACTCAAGCACCGCTTCCGTGAGCCGCACCTTCGTCTCCTCCGTACGCCCGGCCAGCAACCCCAGCGTCACGTGGACGACCGCATGTCCGCCCTCGTCCCGCCCCACCGTCGTGTCCTCGGTGGCACGGAACTGCGTCTTGCACGCCTCGTACTTCGCGGCGGCGATCTCCACCACCTCGTCGTGCAGGGCGAGCGCGAACCCGCGCCGGTCGAAGCCCTCGGAGAGCGGCGCGGAGTAGTCGACGGTGATCTGCGGCATGGGCACTCCTGTTCTGGGACCGTTGCCGCTCACCCTAGCCGCAGCGCCAGCAGCGCGATGTCGTCCTCCCGGTCCCGCCCGAAGCAGTCCAGCAGCGTGTCGCACAGGGCGGCCGGGCCGTGCGGGGCCTCGGCGGCGGCGGTGCGCAACTGGTCCAGCGAGACCGCGAGGTCCGTACCCCGGCTCTCCACGAGGCCGTCGGTGACCATGAGGAGCCGGTCGGTGGGCTTGAGGACGATCTCCGTGGGCGCGGGCCGGTCGAGCCCGAGCCCGAGCAGCGGCCCGGCCGCCTCGACGTACTCGGCGCCTCCCTGGTCGCTGATGACCAGCGGGGGGATGTGGCCGGCGTTGGCGATCCGGGTGTGCCCGGTGGCGGGGTCGACCAGGGCCAGGCAGACGGTGGCCGTGCTGTCGGGGTGGTACTGCTGCAGCATCCGGTCGAGTCGCCGGGCGAGCGCGCGGGGGTCGGGTTCCTCGACGCAGTAGGCGCGCAGGGCGTGCCGGATCTCGACCATGACGGTGGCCGCGTCCAGGGAGTGCCCGACGACGTCGCCGACCGCGGTGAGCACGCCGTGCGAGGTGCGCAGGGCCGCGTAGAAGTCGCCGCCGATCTCGGTGTCCCGGGAGGCCGGCACGTAGCGGACGACGACGTCGACGCCGGGCAGTTCCGGCAGTCTCCTGGGCAGGAAGCTGTTCTGGAGGGTGAGCGCGAGGTGGCGTTCCGCCTGGTAGAGGAGCAGGGGTTCCGCGGCGAGTGCGGTGGCCTGGGCGAGGCGGGCGACCAGGGTGTCGGCGCGCGGTGTCCGGGATCTGGGGCCGTGTGCGGGGGTGGCCAGGCAGACGGCGGCCTTGCCGCCCTGGGTGCGGGTCACGACGAGGCGGACGTCGGCGGTGGACCGGGGGTGGAAGAAGCCGGGCGGCCAGAGCGGTGCGGGCACGACGGTGACGTGCGGTCCGCCGGTCCGCGCCGCGATCCCCCTGATCAGCCGGACCACGGTCTCGCGCGCTGCGATGTCCGGGAGCCCCGTGGCGGCCCGGCCGCGCCGGGTGCCGCAGTACAGCTCGCCGCTGTCGCCGACGACGAAGACGGCGGCCGGGCCGCCGCTGAGCCGGGAGGTTCCCTCGGCGGCCGCGTCCGCGAGCTCGCGCGGGCAGCGTGCCGCCTGGACGGAGACGATGGTCTCCGACAGCAGCGTCAGATGCCGTGCGACGGCCTCGGCGTCACTGAGCATCCGGGCGCCGCGCACGGCGGCCCGGACCACCGCCTGGATCTCCTCGGGTTCGGCGGGCACCGTCAGGTACGCCTCACCGCCCGCGTCCAGGCCCCGGCACCGGTCGCTGGGCGCGACGGAGGCGGCGGAGAAGTGGACGACGGGCAGCGCGGCCGTCGGCGGCACCGCCTTGAGCCGGCGGCAGAGCTCGAAGCCGCTCATGTCGGGCAGCCCGACGTCGACGAGGGCCACGTCGGGCAGGGCGCCCGTGCGCAGCCGTACGTCGAGTTCGACGAGCGCCTCACCGGCGCTGGCGACGGGGACGACCCGGTGCCCCGCGCGGCTCAGGACGGCACCCATCGCGTACCGGCTGGCGGCCGCGTCGTCGACCACCAGGACTGTGCTGTCTTCTTGCTCGGCCATGCGATCCTCGCGGGCTGCCGGGGACGCGGTCGGTGACGCGGGCCCCTGGACTGCTGGAGTACGGGGACCCGCGCCACTCACGCTAATGCTCTACCGCGCGCCCCGGGCGAACACTGCGACAGTACGCCCCGGAACGGCGAACGTGCCCGATTCCGCCGCGTACGACGAGGACTTGACGATAGGGTCCGCGCCCGAGGCCTGTACGGGGTGCAGCGCGTACGCCGTTCCGGACAGCTCCGCGATCCGCTGCTCCTGCCGCTCGGGCGTCGCGTTGAGGACGACGACGAGGTCGCCGAGGCCCATGGTGATGACGCCGGGCGTCTCGTCCTCACCGGAGAGCGGGAAGGACAGCGCCGTCTGCACCTGGCCGGCGGTGCCGAGCGAGAAGACGTCCTCGGTGGTGCGGATGCGCAGCAGGTCCCGGTAGGCGGCCGAGGCCCCATCGATCTGCTCACAGCCCACCTTGACCGACGTCAACAAGGGCTTGGCATAGGGCCACTTGGACTCGTTGTCGGTGGCCATCGGCAGTCCGCGCCCGAAGCCGTTGCCGTCCCGGCAGTCCCAGTGGATGGCGTTGAACCAGTCGCCGCTGTCGTACGAGTTGCGGTCCAGGGACTTGGAGCGCAGCAGGTCGCTGCCCGCCTGGGAGAGCGCGGGTCCCTGGGAGAGGGCGGCCGTCGCGAGGGCGAGGACCTGCATGCGGGCCCGGTCGTCGGCAGTGGTGGACGGCGGCAGCTTGTAGGTGAGCGCGTCGAACAGCGACTCGTTGTCGTGGGCGTCGGCGTAGGCGAGGGCGTCACCGGGCGCGTCCGCGTAACCGGCGGGCGAGCCGTTGTAGTCGACCTCGGAGCCCCTGACCCGCCTGCCGCTGGTGTCGGTGAAGGTGAAGGACTTCAGGTTGCCGCTGAGGCCCACCTTGATCAGGTCCTGGTAGTGCAGCAGCCGTGCCTTCTGCTCGGCCGGACTGCCGTTGGCCGCCGAGGAGTTGGGGTCGGTGTACAGGCCGGACGCGAAGCCCTGCACCCGCGGGTCGTCGTCGAAGGGGCCGCCGCCGCGCACGGCGTCACGCGCCCGGTCGGAGAAGGTCGCGACGCCCGTCCCCGCCATGTGCTGCTGCGTGGCCTGGACGAACCGGGCGTCGTCGGCGACCTCGCCGAAGTTCCAGCCCTCCCCGTACAGGATGATCTTCTTGCCGTCCACGCCGTCCTTCTCGGGGGTCAGCGCGTCGAGTGCCTTGCGGACGGCGAGGATGTTGGCCTTCGGGTGATGGCCCATCAGGTCGAAGCGGAACCCGTCGACCTTGTACTCCCTGGCCCAGGTGACGATCGAGTCCACGACGAGCTTGCCCATCATGGCGTTCTCGGGCGCGGTGTTCGCGCAGCAGGTGGAGGTGGCCACCGAGCCGTCCGCGAGGAGCCGTTGGTAGTAGCCGGGCACCACCTTGTCGAGCACGGAGGTGGCGGCCTGCCCACTGGCGGTGGTGTGGTTGTAGACCACGTCCATCACGACCCTGAGCCCGTCGTCGTTCAGCGCCCTGACCATCTTCCGGAACTCGACCGTGCGCCGCGTCCCGTCCGGGTCGCTCGCGTACGAGCCCTCCGGGACCGTGTAGTGGTACGGGTCGTAGCCCCAGTTGAACGCGTCCTTCGCGGCGGCCTTCGCCACGCACTCCTGCTGTTGGTCCGAGTCGGCGGCGTAGGAGCCGAGATCGCAGTCGACTCCCGCCTGGTCGGCCTTCCTCTCGGGGATGGTGGCGATGTCGAAGGCGGGCAGCAGATGCACGTACGACGTCCCCGACGCGGCCAGCTTCCGCAGGTGCCGTGAGCCGTCGCTGCCCTTGTCGGTGAAGGCGACGTACGTGCCCCGGTCCTTGGCGGGGACGGTGTCGTCCGCGATCGAGAAGTCCCGGACGTGCAGCTCCTGGATCTGCGCGTCCTTCAGCGGCACGGCCTCGGGTTTCCGGTAGGACGACCAGCCGCCGGGGGCCAGTGACCGGTCGTCCAGGTCGACGACGAGGCTGCGCTCGGAGTCGGCGGTCAGGGCGAGTGAGTACGGGTCGGTGACGCGGTTGGTGACGATCTTGCCGACGCTCGGGGCCCAGACCTTGACGACGTACCGGTACGGCTTCCCCTTCCACGACTTCCCGCCGGTGACGGACCAGACGCCGGTGGTGTCGTCCCGCTTCATGGTCACGCTCGTGCCGTCGAGGTCGAGGGCGACGGACTGCGCGGTGGGCGCCCATACGGCGAGCGTGGGACGGCCGCCGCGGACGGTGGGCCCGAGGTCCGCCTTCGTGGCGTCGTACAGGTCGTCCAGCACGCCGGCGATCTGGACGCCGGTCGCCGTCAGGACAGCCCCTCCCCCAGTGCCGAAAGCCTGGGAGGTGCCCCCAACAGCCCGCTGCGAGGCCACGAGCTGGCCGTGCAGGGCCTCGCGCACCCGGTCGCGGTCGCGCGGGTCGACCGACCAGGCGGTGTACGACGCCAAATGCGGGAACTTCGCCTTCTGTGCGTCGGTGAGGCTGGTCCTCTCCAGGCGCAGCCAGCGCTCGTCGTCGCTCGTCAGCGTGCCGTCCTCGACCGTGATCGAGCCGGTGGGCGAGTACAGCAGCTGGGTGGAGGCGGCCGTGTCGACACCGTTCCAGGCGACCGTGTTCCGGTCGATCCAGACCGCCTTGGAGGTGGTCAGGTCGAGCGCGGCGGCGGAGCCGGCGGGCTGCGGGAGCAGGTACTTCTCCTGACCGTTCAGGAGCCACACCTCATGGCCGTTGGCCTTGAGGTCGAGCGACTGGTCGGAGGGGAGGTCCTTCTCGTCGCCCTTGTGGAGGATGTAACTCAGGCTGGTGGCGCCGTCGGTGAGCGGTACCTCGAAGACCGCGCCGTACGGGTCGGTCCGCACCGGCTTCAGGGGCGTGGACCAGTCCGTGGGCCGGGCGGCGCCGGTCCACACGTGCAGTCCCCAGCCGTCGTAGTTCCCGTCGGCGCGGTGGTAGTGGAGGACGGCCTTGCTCTTGTCCTGCTCGGGGTAGTCGGCCGTCGGCTTCTCCGTGCGGACGGCCTCCTTGCCCTGCTGGATCCAGACCTCGCCGGTCTTCGTGACGTCGATCGTGCGGTCGGCGGAGACGTCCTTGTTCCCGTCCTTGTCGATGACGAGGAAGCCCACGGTCGAGGCGCCCGGCTTGAGCTTGACGTAGGCGAAGGCGCCGTACGCGTCGCGGCCGGTGAAGGGGTGGCTGTCGGGCCAGGTGGTCCCCTCCCCCTCGGCGAGGTCGCCCCAGGCGTACAGGCCCCAGTCGTCGTAGTCGCCGTCGGTGCGCTGGTAGTGGATGACCGCGTAGTCGCGGGAGGAGGCGGTGGGCGTCTCGGGGGCGGGCGGGGGACCGGTGGTCGAGGCGGCGGTGGCGCTCGCCGTACGGCCGGCGGAGTCCCTCACCACTGCCTTGTACCGCAGGGCTGTTCCGGGCGCCACGTCCTTGCCGATGGTCTGGGTGACCTTGTACGGCGCGTGGTCGGCGGACCCGAGGGTCTTCCACTTTCCGTTGCCGGTCTGGGCGGCGAGGACGACGCGGTTGAGCTGCCCGCCGTCGACATCGGCGCCGATCTCGACGGTGCCGGTGGCTCCGGGGGCGGGGGCCCGGAGGGTGAGGGTGGGCTTGGTGGCGGGCTCGGCGAGCTTGCCCGCCGCCTTGAGGACGATCGCCGAACCCGCCGGGACGGTGACGGTGACCTTCTTGTCGGCGTCGGAGGTGACATCGCCCGAAGTCCCGTAGATACCGCGGAACTTCATGCCCGCCGAGCCGGTCGCGAAGGTGACCGTCCTCTCCCCGTCGGCGTTGTTGAAGGCGACGACGTACTCGGTCCTGTCGGTCCCGGTGCTGGTGCTGGTGCTGGTGCTGGTGCTGGTGCGCGAGAAGGCGTAGACGCCGGAGCCGTCAGCCGCGTACCGCTGTGTCTGGACGCCGTCCGTCAGGGCGGGGTTGTCCTTGCGCAGCTTGCTGAGCGCGGCGATCTGCCGGTAGAGCGGGGCGCTCGCGTCGTACGAGTCGCTCGCGTGCGTGCGGTCGGTGCCGATCTCGTCGTCGTCGAGGTAGTCGGCGACCTTGGAGGCGAACATCGTCTGGCGGGCGTCCTTGTCGCCCCCGGAGCCGGTGAAGCCCTGCTCGTCGCCGTAGTAGACGACGGGGTTGCCGCGGCTGAGGAACATCAGCTCGTTGGCGAACCTGTCCTTGGCCAGTAGCTCGGCGTCCGTCGCCTTCGGGTTGTCCTGTTTCAGGAAGTACCCGATGCGGCCCATGTCGTGGTTGCCGAGGAAGGTGACCTGTTCGTAGGCGTTGGCCTTGTCGGTCGTGTACTTGTAGTCGTCGCCGAAGACCGACGCCAGCTTCTGGGCGCTGCCGCCCTGGGAGGCGTACTGGCGGGCCGCATCCTGGAAGGGGAAGTCGAGCGTGGAGTCGAGGCGTCCCCGCGTGACGTACGGCGCGGTGACGGACGTGTCGGCTGAGTAGACCTCGCCGAACATGAAGAAGTTCTTGCGCCCCCGCTTGGCCGCGTAGGCGTCGAGCGCGGTCGCCCACTGGGTCCAGAAGTCCATGTCGACGTGTTTCACGGTGTCGATCCGGAAGCCGTCGATGTCGAAGTCGCGCACCCAGCGCTCGTAGATCCTCTCCATGCCCCGGACCACCTCGGGACGCTCGGTCCACAGGTCGTCGAGGCCTCCGAAGTCGCCGTACGTGGCGCTCTCGCCGGCGAAGGTGGAGTCGCCGCGGTTGTGGTACATCGTCGGGTCGTTGAGCCAGGACGGGACCTTGGCGTTCTTGTCCGCGGCGGCGACCGTCGGTGTGCGCGGGAAGGAGTCGACGTCGACGGGCGGGAACTTCCTGCCACCGTCCGCGTAGTCGGCGTCGTCGAAGGGCTTGCCGTCCTTGGTCAGGTACGGGAAGGCGCCCTTGGAGAGGTAGTCGTACGACTTCTCCTCATAGTCGACGACATCGGCGGTGTGGTTGGTGATGACGTCGAAGAAGACCTTCATGCCCTTGGCGTGCGCCTTGGAGATGAGGGTTTCCAGGTCCTTGTTGGTCCCGAAGTGCGGATCGACCTGGGTGAAGTCGGTGATCCAGTAGCCGTGGTAGCCGGCGGAGGCGTTGCTCCCGGCGCCCTGCACGGGACGGTTCTTGAAGATCGGGGCCATCCAGATGGCGGTGGTGCCCAGCCCCTTGATGTAGTCGAGCCTCTTGGTCAGGCCCTTGAGGTCGCCGCCCTGGTAGAAGCCCTTGTCGGTGGGGTCGTAGCCGGTGCTGAGGCGGGAGCCGGTCAGTCCGCCCTTGTCGTTGCCGGTGTCCCCGTTGGCGAAACGGTCCGGCAGGACGAAGTAGAACTGCTCGCGGGTGAGGTCGTGGCGGGCGGCGGTGCGGGCGAGTTCGGCGTCGGAGGGGGGTGGGGGCGCGGGCCGGGTGGCGGCGCCCGACTCGACGGGCTGGACGAGCAGGGCGACGAGGGCGGTCGCGGTGGCGGCCGCGATTCTTCCGGCGTGTCTGGCGTGGGTGGAACGGCGCGTCCGGGGCGCCGGCCATCTGGGTATCACAGGCCTGAACTCCTTGCGACTACGGCTCGATCGGGTCCGACCCCGCGCCACGGCACGGCAGGTGGCGGCTTCGCTGCCGGGCGTCGGCGTGACCGTATCGCCAACGAAAGCCTTACAGCAAGAGTCGTGAAAACTCGGGCAAGAATTTTCACGTGGCGCCACCCCACACGGTTCTCGCCCCGCGGCCCTACCCGTCCCATCCTCCAGGGGCTCCGCCCCTTCGACCCCGTTTTCGGAGGCCAGCCCCCGGACCCCCGGCCCCTCAAACGCCGGAGGGGCTGGATTTGCGCGGCCCGGGGCTGGTTTTCAGGGAGCGGGGGCGGGTTTTCGGGGCTGCGGGGCACCCCGCGGCCTTCAGAGACGCGGGAAGCTGCGCGACTCTCAGAGCCCCGGGGAATGGATCGATTCCAGAGCACCGGGGAGCGGCGCGACTCTCAGAGCCGCGGGCAACCGCACGGCTTTTAGGGGCGCGGGGAACTGCGCGACCAGCCACACCCGACCCGCAGCCAACCCATCCACCCCAACCACCCCCACCCGCCCGGGGGCCTGGGGGCGGAGCCCCCAGATACAGGATGGGACGGGTAGGGGCGGCGGGGGCGAAACAACCCCCAGGCGACGCAGCCGTCAGCGCCCCATCAGCGCGAACACCCCCCACCCCAGATACTCACGCTCGTACCGCACATACCGAGCCGGCCCCACCGTGAGCTCGTCCCGCAGCTCGGCGGCCAACTCGTCGTCGGGGTTCTGATCGAGCCAGCGACGCATGTTGAACCACTGCGCCGCCCGGTACCGATCCCAGCTGTCCTGGTCGGCCAGCACCATCTCGACGACGTCGTAGCCGAGTTCACCGAACTGCTCGATCAGACCGGGAAGCAACCGGAAGTCGTCCTCCCGCTCGGCGTGGCAGGCCTCGATGGTCTCCTGGTCCAGCGGTTCCCGACGCCAGTACGGCTCGCCGATCAGCATCAGTCCTCCGGGCCGGAGGCTGCGGCCCAGCAACTCGACCGTGCCGGGCACCCCGCCACCGATCCACGTGGCACCGACGCACGCGGCGAGGTCGACCGGCTCGTCCGCGACGTACCCGGACGCGTCCCCGTGGACGAAGCGCACCCGCTCGGCGACGCCGAGTTCGGCGGCACGGGCACGGGCCCGCGCGGTGAACACCGTGCTGATGTCCACTCCGGTCCCGGTGAGGTGATGGTCGCGCGCCCAGGTGCACAGCATCTCGCCCTTTCCGCAGGCGAGATCGAGGGCACGCGTCCCCGGTGCCAGGTTCAGTGCCTGACCGAGGGTGGCGAGCTTGTCACCGGTGATGGGGTTGAGGACGCGGTGAGTGCTCTCTTGAATGGTATGGATGCGTGGAAGATCCACGAGTGGGAGTCCTTACGTTCGACACGTTGGATGAGGTCATGGCGTCTTCGGAGGACGGGCGACCGCAGTCGGCCGCCGTGACTCGGACCGTCATCAAACGCACCCCACCAGGACGTGTGGACTCAGGACGCCGGTGAGACTAGGGCGCTGCGGGGCGGCACGTCCACTGGTTTTGGCGCGCGCCGCCCCGGACCTTTCCCGGATCCCCGGAGGGAAGCGGCGGCTCAGCAGCTCGACTTGCCCGCGTAGATCGCCAGGGCGGTGTTGGAGCCCAGGGTCGCGGTGAGTTGGCCGGAGCCGTTGACCGTCACGGTCGTGTTGTTCTGGACGTTGCAGTAGGTACCGGCCGGCAGCGAGGTCTGGTACGTCCGGCTCAGGGAGCCGGACTCGTGGTTGATGGCCACGAAGCCCTTGGTGCCCCGCCCGAAGGCGATGGCGTCGCCCCCGTTGTCCCACCAGTTGGTGACGGACTCGCCGCGCGTGGCGTTGCGGAAGGCGACCATGCGCAGGATCTCGGGCCAGGCGTGCTGGCACTTCCAGCCGTCCTGCCAACAGGCGTTCACCGTGCCCCCGTTGGGCGGGCCGGCGTCCGTGTCGGAGAACTCGTAGCCGGAGTTGATGTCGGGCGCGCCGTACGGCCAGGCGAGCATGAAGACGTTCGCCAGGGTGTAGTTGGCGTTGTCCTTGTAGCTGAGCGTGGAGCCGTTGCGCTCGGTGTCGTGGTTGTCGACGAAGACGCCGACGACGGAGCTGCTCATGTAGCCCCAGCCCTCGCCGTAGTTCTTGAGGTAGGCGAGGTTCTCGTTGTTGAAGACGCGCTTGAGGTCGTAGGCGTAGCGGAACTCCTGGACGTCGCCGTTGCCCGTGTACTCGGTGGGCTGGACGGCCTCTCCGCTGCCGTAGATGACCTCCTGTTTCCAGTACGCGTTCGGGTTGGTCAGGCGGGACTTGATGTTCGCGAGGTCGGCGGTGTCGATGTGCTTGGCCGCGTCGATGCGGAAGCCGTCGACGCCGTAGCCGAGCAGGCTGTTCATGTAGCCGGCTATCGCCGAGCGGACGTAGTCCTCGCCGGTGTCCAGGTCGGCGAGGCCGACGAGTTCGCAGTGCTGGACGTTCCAGCGGTCCTGGTAGTTGGTGATCTGCGCGGTGCAGTCGTCGAAGTCGTACGAGGAGTACAGGCCGGGGTAGGTGTACTTGCTGTACGAGGAGCCGCCCGTGCCGGTGCCGCTGCCCGCCGACATGTGGTTGACGACCGTGTCGACGACGACCTTCACACCGGCCGCGTGACAGGTGTTCACCATGTTCTGGAACGCGGTCGCGTCACCGAGCCGGCCCGCGATCTTGTAGCTCACCGGCTGGTACGAGGTCCACCACTGGGAGCCCTGGATGTGCTCGGCGGGCGGGGAGACCTGGACGTATCCGTATCCGGCGGGGCCGAGGGTGTTGGTGCACTCCCTGGCGACCGAGTCGAACTTCCACTCGAAGAGGACGGCGGTGACGTCCTTGCCGCCGGGCGGAGAGGCCTCCGCGATGGTCGGGAACATGACAAGTGAAGCTGCGGCTGCCGTGAGCGCGAGGGCGCCGGAGAGGGTTCTGCTGGCCATGTGGGGGTCCTTCTTCATTGAAGGCGCCACGGAAGGTGGCGTTGAAGTTTCTTGCTGCAAAACGACTGAAAAATTTCAGCCAAGCAGACCGTACGAGCCCCTTGTTCAACGGTCAACCCTCGGAACACAGTTGGGCGCCCTCGCAGGGGCCCGTCCGCGCCACCCGCTGCTCCTGGGACCAGCGGGGTCGGCGCGGCGCCTTCAGCGCAGGGTGAGCCGGGTCTCGGATTCGACGCGGGTCAGTTTCTCCGGGTTGCGGACGTAGTAGAGGCCGGTGATGCGGTCGCTCTCGAAGCGGATCGCGACGACACCGTCGATCTCGCCGTCCAGCCGCAGGACGAGCGCCGGGCCGCCGTTGACCATGGTGAACTCGCTGGTGAGCGTCGCCGGGGTCTTGCGGGTGCCGCCGATGATGAAGCGGGCCACCTTGTCGGCGCCGGTGATCGGCCGGGGCGCGGCCTGCTTGAGACCGCCGCCGTCGCTCATCAGGACGACCTCGGGGGCGAGCACGTCGAGGAAGCCCTGGAGGTCCCCGGTGGCGAGCGCGCGCTGGAACGACTCCAGGGCCGCCCGGGTCCTGCGCTCGGAGACCACCTCGCGCGGACGGCGGGCGTCGACGTGCCGGCGTGCGCGGTGCGCGATCTGGCGGACGGCCGCGGGGCTCTTGTCGACGGCGGCCGCGATCTCGTCGTAGCCGACGTCGAAGACCTCGCGGAGCACGAAGACGGCCCGCTCGGTCGGCGACAGCGTCTCCAGGACGAGCATCAGCGCCATGGACACGCTCTCGGCGAGCTCGACGTCCTCGGCCACGTCCGGGGTCGTGAGCAGCGGCTCGGGCAGCCAGTTGCCGACGTAGGCCTCCTTGCGGCGGGTCATGGTGCGCAGCCGGTTGAGCGCCTGGCGGGTCGTGATCCGGACGAGGTACGCGCGCCGGTCGCGCACCTCGTCCAGGTCTGCGTCGACCCAGCGCAGCCAGGTCTCCTGCAGGACGTCCTCGGCGTCGGCCGCCGAGCCGAGCATCTCGTAGGCGACGGTGAAGAGCAGGTTGCGGTGGGCGACGAACGCCTCGGTCGCCGGGTCGGCGGTGTGCTCGCTCATGTCCGGGTCCCTCCCCCGTTCGTATGTGGTCTAGGCCACGTGTTCGGCGATGACCGGGGCCTCGCCGCGCTCGGCCTGGAGCGACTGCTGTCGCCTGGGTCCTCCCGAGACCTTGTGCAGACGGTACGAACCGGGCTTGCGCCCCTCACCGGCCAGGTGCTCGATGATGCCCTTGCACACGAACTCCTTGATCTTCGCACCAGGTCGACCGCCGATGTGGAAGCCCACCGCGACGTCGTACCGGCGGGCGAACTGGAAGATGCCGGCGCCCCGGCCCAGGCTGATGCACTGGCCGGCGAAAGCCTGGTTGAGGGCCGAGGGCCGCTCACCCGCGATCCGGCTGAGCACCGTGTCGGCGGCCCGCGCTCCCAGGGGGATCGCGGCCTGGCAGCTCATCCGCAGCGGCAGGTCCGACGGCGCCGCCGAGTCCCCGGCCGCGACGATGCGCGCGTCGTCCACGCTGGTGAGCGTCTCGTCGGTGAGGAGCCGGCCGAGGGCGTCGGTGCTCAGCCCGCTGCGCGTGGCCAGGTCCGGCACGCCGAAGCCGGCGGTCCACACGGTCACCTCGCTCGGCAGCGTACGGCCGTCGGCGAGCGTGACGGAGTCGCGGGTCACGGCCGTCACCTTGGCGCCGGGGCCGTCGAGGACGGTCACCCCGAGCGCGGCCAGCCGTCCGGCGACCGAGCGCCGGCCCCGAGGGTGGAGATACGGGCCGAGGACGCCGCCGCAGGCCAGCGTCACGGTGTGGCCCTGCTCGGCGAGCTCGGCGGCGGTCTCGATGCCGGTCGGGCCGGCTCCGACGACGGTAAGGGGGGCCTTGGCGGACGCGGCCTCGACGACCGGCCGCAGCCGCCGGGCGTCCTCCAGGGTGGCGATCGGGTGGGCGAACTCGGCCGCTCCGGGCACGCGCGGGTCGGCGCTGCCGCTGCCCACCGCGTAGATCAGGTAGTCGTAGCCGACCGTGCCGCCGCTCTCCAGCGTCAGACCGCGCCCGGCCGCGTCGATCCGGGTCACGGTGTCGACGACCAGCCGGACGCCGTCGGCCAGGACGTCCCGGTAGTCGACGACCGCGTCGTGGGTCCCGCCCACCAGCTGGTGCAGGCGGATCCGCTCGACGAAGTCCGGGCGCGGGTTGATCAGCGTCACTGTCAGGTCGTCGCGCCGTGTCAGGCGGTTGGCCGCCATGACGCCCGCGTATCCGCCGCCGATCACGATCACATCGGTGTTCATGGTGTCTCCCTCGTTTCCAGCGATTCCAGGGGTTCGGCCACAAGACACCGGGTGGACGATCGCTGTGACAGCACGTGAGTCAGATCACTCCCTCCTCTCCGGGTGGGGTGCAGGGCCGGAGGGGTGATTGACGCGGCGAGGGCCACCGCATCACCGGGCGGCGGGGTAGCCCTGGGATGTCCCCCCACACCCGGCCCGAAAGGTCCCGTCGCATGCGATGCCACCGTCACAGCGGCCCGAAGTGCCAGTTCGTCCCTCCCCACGTCCTCGACCACATCGCGAAAGTCACGGGAGTCGACACCAGGGAGCCTCACCCGGCCACCCTGTCGGCGACCGCGAGCAAGCAGATCCGCGACCGCAGGGCGCGAAGCACGATCGATCTCGCGTCGCTGACGACTCCCCGGCCGGGGAAGTCGGACCGCGTCATCTATGACGCCCAGAACCAGTGGGAACTGCCCTCGGCCCAGATGGTCCGCGGAGAGAACGATCCCGCGGTCGGCAGCCCCAAGAACGCGAACACCGCGTACGACCACGCCGGAGCGGTGCGAACGTTCTACACCGAGGTCCTCGGTCGCGACAGCATCGACAACCGCGGCATGGACATCAACATCTACGTCAATTACGGCGTCGATTTCGACAACGCCTTCTGGGACGAGAAGAACATCGTTCTGGGCAACGGCGACGAAATGATCTTCACGGACTTCACCAAGTCACCCGACGTCCTGGGCCACGAGATGACGCACGGCATCGTGCAGTACACCGCCAAACTCGAGTACCAGGGTCAGTCCGGAGCCCTCAACGAGCATTTCGCCGACGTGTTCGGGAGCTTGGTCGAGCAGCACATGCGCAAGGAGGACGCGGGGACGGCCAACTGGCTCATCGGCGACGAAGTGATGGCCGAGGACCTGTTCGGTGAGGCCCTCAGATCGATGGCCCACCCCGGCACGGCCTTCGACAACCCCATCATGGGCAAGGACCCGCAGCCCGCGCACATGAGCGGCTACTTCCCGGGGTCGGAGGACAACGGGGGTGTGCACATCAACAGCGGCATCCCGAACCGGGCCTTCTACCTGGTGGCGACGGAGATCGGAACCACCCAGGCCGGTCTGATCTGGTACGCCGGGCTCCAGAATCTCTGGGCGACCGCCAAATTCACCGACGCGGCCACGGTGCTCAGCGCACAGGCGCGCATTCTCGCCCGCGAGAACAAGGTGGCGAGGAATGCCCCGCAAACGGTGCGCTCGGCATTCCGGGACGTCGGAATTCTCTGACCGAACGACCGACTGGCCGACTGGCCGACTGGCCGACTGGCCGACTGGCCGACTGGATGACGGATCCGGGTGGGAAAGGGCGGTGCCACCGACCCACCCGCGATTCCGTCACACACAGCAATGACAGGACTGCTTCCTGTCCCGATCCGCCATTCTCCTACGCGTGGTGAAGATCCCCGGACCTGAATGCACGGTGAATGTGGTCCAATGGTAAACATTCATAGCCCTGCATGCCGAGGAACTGATCTTGACCACCGTCTCATCGCCGGATTCACTGCCCGTGTCCGGGCCCGTGACCGCTGCCCTCGACAACAATCACACCAGGATCCAGGCCGCCTGTTGGTCGTGCGGCATCCCGGTGGGAAAGCTCGTGCCGCGCAGGAGCCGGTCCCATCAGCACTTCCACTGGAACTGTGACGCCTGCGACGTCACCTGGGAAGGGCCCGGCTCCCCCGCCTGGAGCTAGGGCCCCTCTGCCGGATCTCCGTGGGAGAAGGGCCCCGGGCGCCGGAGCGTCAGCCCCTCGTCCACCACACCGTCGTGTCCGCGGGCAGCTTCGCCTCGTCGTCCGCCGCGGCGACCGTCACCTCACCACTGGCGACCAGGACACGTCCGTACGCCGGGATCCGCACCGCCTCACCCGTCGTGTTCGCGACACACACGAACTCACCGCGCCGGAAGGCGAGGACGCCCTCGGGGGCCTTCAGCCACTCCACCGAGTCGCCCGCGCCCAGGTCGGGCCGCTCCCGGCGCACGGCGAGCATGGCCCGGTACAGCTCCAGGGTGGAGTCCGGCGCCCCGGTCTGCGCCTCGACGCTCAGCTCGCCCCAGCCCGCGGGCTGCGGCAGCCACGATCCACCCGTGCCGAAGCCGTACGACGAGCCCTCGCGCGTCCACGGGATCGGCACCCGGCAGCCGTCGCGGAAGCCGTCCTGGCCCGCGCCCCGGAAGTACGCGGGGTCCTGACGCACCTCGTCCGGCAGGTCCACCACGTCGGGCAGGCCCAGCTCCTCACCCTGGTAGAGGTACGCCGAACCGGGCAGGGCCAGCATCAGGAGGGTCGCCGCACGCGCCCTGCGCAGGCCCAGCTCGCGGTCGCCCGCCGAGCGGATCTGGGTGCCGAGGCCCGCCTCGTTGGCGAAGCGCGTGGCGTGGCGGGTGACGTCGTGGTTCGACAGCACCCAGGTGGCGGGGGCACCGACCGGGCGCATCGCGTCCAGGGTGCGGTCGATGACCGTACGGAGCTCGGCGGCGTCCCAATGGGTGCTCAGGTACTGGAAGTTGAACGCCTGGTGCAGCTCGTCCGGGCGGACGTAGTGCGCGGTGCGCTCGATGGTCGGGGTCCAGGCCTCGGCGACGAAGATCCTCTCGTCCGCGTACTCGTCGAGGATCAGCCGCCACTGGCGGTAGATCTCGTGCACACCGTCCTGGTCGAAGAACGGCATGACATCGTTGCCCAGCAGCTTCACCTGGTCGTGGCCCCCGATGTCCGGCAGTCCGGCCTCCTTCACCAGGCCGTGGGCGACGTCGATGCGGAAGCCGTCCACGCCCATGTCCAGCCAGAAGCGCAGGATCGAGCGGAACTCGTCGCCGACCGCCGGGTGGTCCCAGTCGAAGTCGGGCTGCTCGGGGGCGAAGAGGTGCAGGTACCACTCGCCGGGTGTGCCGTCCGGCTCGGTGACCCGCGTCCACGCCGGTCCGCCGAAGATGGACTCCCAGTCGTTCGGCGGGAGGTCGCCCTTCGGGCCCTTGCCGGGGAGGAAGTGGTAGCGGTCGCGCAGGGGCGAATCGGGCCCCTCCGCCACCGCCCGCTTGAACCACTCGTGCTGGTCGGAGGAGTGGTTGGGGACCAGGTCGACGATGACGCGGAGCCCCAGCGCGTGGGCGTCGCGGATCAGGGCGTCGGCGTCGAGGAGGTTGCCGAACATGGGGTCAACGGCGCGGTAGTCGGCCACGTCGTAGCCGGCGTCGGCCTGCGGCGAGGCGTAGAAGGGGGACAGCCAGACGGCGTCCACGCCCAGGTCGCGCAGGTACGGCAGGCGGGAGCGTACGCCCTCCAGGTCGCCCATGCCGTCGCCGTCGCTGTCGGCGAAGCTGCGCGGGTACACCTGGTAGATCACCGCGTCGCGCCACCAGTCGCGGTGTCCGGCGACGGTGGCGAGGGCCGTCGTCGAAGAGGGGGCCGGGGACGGGGCAGGGTCGGCGGAGTGCTGGCTCATGGCGTCCTTGGTGCGTAAGGGGGGTGGGGTTCGGGTCATCGGTGTCTCGGATCGGGTGACGAAGGCGGCCGTGGTGCAGCGGGGTCGGAAGAGCACCACGGCCGCCACCCGCGCGGCAAGGCACGCGGGAGTCCGTGGGGAGTCCGGCGGGGGTCAGCCCTTGGTGCCTCCCGCCGTCAGCCCGGTCACCAGGTTCTTCTGCACGAGGTAGAAGAACACCGAGACGGGGACGGCGATCAGCACGGCGGTCGCGGCCATGTACTGGCGCTGTGCGTCGTGCTCGCTGACGAAGCTCTGCAGACCGACGGCGAAGGTGTACTTCGTGTCGGACAGCATGAACGTCGAGGCGAAGGCGACCTCGCCGAACGCGGTGATGAAGCTGTAGAACGCGGCGACCGCCAGGCCGGGTTTGGCCAGCGGCAGGATCAGCCGCGCGAACGTGCCGAAGGGGGTCAGCCCGTCGACGCGTCCGGCCTCGTCGATCTCGAACGGGATCGTGTCGAAGTACCCCTTGAGGAGCCAGGCACAGTACGGCACGGCCGTCGAGCAGTAGACGAGGACGAGGCCAAGGTAACTGTCGATGAGCTGGAGGTCCGACAGAATCTGGTACATCGGCACGATGAGTACGGCTATCGGGAACATCTGGGTCACCAGCAGCACCCACATGAACTTCTTGTAGCCAGGGAAGCGCATCCGCGAGACCGCGTAACCGGTCGTCGCGGCGGCCAGGACACCGATGACCGTGGTGCCGAGCGAGACGACGAGGGTGCTCCACAGCCAGTCGAAGAACTTCGTCTCCCGCAGCACGAAGACGTAGTTGTCGAAGGTCATCTTCCCGAAGATGCCCCCCGGGTGGAGGTAGTCGTCCTGGTCCGGGCCGAGGGACAGGAAGACCAGCCAGGCCACCGGGAAGAGCGCGACGAGGCTCGCGACGACGAGGATGCCGTGCGTGGCGAGGGAGGCGCCGGGGCTCTGCTCTCCGCGTCGGCGCGCCCTGCGCGGCGGGGCGGTGGAGGGAGCCTGGTCCGCCGCCTCGGAGGCGGTCTTGAGGGTCGTGGTGCTCATGGGGGGGGCTCCTGCCTCAGATCGCGAGCTGCTGCTCGTCGCGGTTCAGCCAGCGGCGGTAGACGGCGGTGAAGACGACCAGGATGGAGAGGAGCAGGATGCCGTAGGCCGCCGACTGCGCGAAGTCGCGCGGCTGCTGCCCGAAGCCCAGGTAGTACGCCCAGGTCACGAGGATGCTGGCGTCCGGGGCGGTGTTGCCGAACAGCAGGAAGATGATCGCGAACTGGTTGAAGGTCCAGATCACGCCGAGCAGGACCACGGTGGAGCTGACGGACCGCAGGCCCGGCAGGGTGACGTACCGGAACCGCTGCCAGGCGCTCGCGCCGTCCATCTCGGAGGCCTCGTAGAGGGTCGTGTCGATGGACTGCAGTCCGCCGAGCAGCGAGACCATCATGAACGGCACACCGCACCAGGTGTTGACCATGATCGCGGCGAACCGCTGCCAGAAGGTGTCCTCCAGCCACTGAGGCGCGGGCAGGTGGAGGGCGTCGAGGGCCGTGTTGATGATGCCGCTGTCGGCGAGCATGAAGCGCCAGCCGAAGACGGTCACGAAGGTGGGCACGGCCCACGGCAGGACCAGGACCAGGCGGTAGAGGGTCCGCCCGCGGATCTTCTGGTTGAGCAGCAGCGCGAGTCCGAGGCCGATGCAGTAGTGCAGCGTCACGCAGGCGGCCGTCCAGACGATCGTCCAGATGAAGTGCGACCAGAAGCGGTCGTAGGCGGTGTCGCCCCACAGGATGTCGGCGTAGTTGTCGAGGCCGATGAACTTGTAGGTGGCCGCGATGTGGTTGACGCCGATGGTGCGGGCCGAGTTGAGGCTGTCGGCGTCGGTGAGCGACAGGTAGACGCCGTACACCAGGGGGTAGAGCACCAGGACGCCGAGCACGACGGCCACGGGGGCGATCATGGCGTACGCGTACCAGTACTTCTGGTACGCGTGCTTCAGACGCGTCAGCGGACCGGGGCGCGGCGCCCGCTCACCGCGGCGCTTGCCGGTCGCGCGGTCGATGACGACTGTCATGGTTCGACACCTTCTGGGAGATCAGGGGGGTGAGCCGGTGTACAGGCCGGTGACCGTCGGATCCGCCCCCCGTTTGCAGGCGGATCCGGCGGCCACTCGGAGTCACTTGGGTGTCAGTGGTGAGTCACTTGCTGAAGTCCGGGACCAGCTTCGCGATCGCGGTCTCGCCGTTGTTCAGCCCCTTGTCGAGGGACTCCCTGCCGCCGGCGATCTGGTTCAGCTCGGTGTCGAGCGGGGTCCACAGGGAGCTGTACTCGGGCAGGGCCGGGCGCGGCTGGGCGGCGGGGAGGACGGCCTGATAGCCGGCGATGCCCGGGTCCGCCTTGACCTCGGCGGTGTAGGCGTCGTCACGTGTCGGCAGCGTGGAGTTCTTCAGGGCGATGGTCTCCTGGGACTTCGCCGAGGTCATGAACTTCACGAACTTCAGCGCGGCCTCCTGGTGCGCCTTGTCCGAGCCCGCGTACACGGACAGGTTGTGGCCGCCGGTCGGGGCGCCCGCCTTGCCGGTGGAGCCGGCCGGGACGGTGGCGATGCCGAGGTTGGCCTTGTCCTTGAAGGCCGAGCCCTTGTAGAAGTTCGTGATCTCCCAGGGGCCCTGGATGATCGCGGCGACCTTGCCGCTGACGAACGCCTCCTGGATGTGGGCGTAGGCGTCGGCGGTGGTGTCGGCCTTGTGCAGGCCCTTGCCGTCGAAGAGGCCCAGCCAGGTCTCGTAGCCCTTCTTGGCGGCGGGCGAGGTGACGGTGATCTTCTTGGCGGCGGCGTCGACGGTGTCGGTGCCCTCGCCGTAGAGGAAGGTCTGGGCGTAGTACGCCTGGGTGGAGCCCCAGTAGCCGTCGACGCCGGTCTTGTCCTTGATCGTGGCGGCGGCCTTCTTCAGGTCGCCCCAGGTCTTGGGGGCTTCCTTGATGCCGGCCTTCTCGAAGAGCTTCTTGTTGTAGACGAGGGCGAGGGTGTCGGTGGTGAACGGGACGCCGTACGTCTTGCCCTCGTACTGGGCCTGCTGGATCAGGCTGGGCTGGAACGTGTCCTTGTCGGCGAGGGCCTCGGTACCGTCCAGCGGCAGGAAGTAGCTCTTCTTGGCGAAGGCGGGCGTCCAGCCGACCTCGGAGCGCAGCACGTCGGGGGCGCCCTTGGAGCCGGCGGCCGTGTCGAACTTGTTCTGCGCCTGGTCGAAGGGGACGTTGACGTACTTGACCTTGATGTCCTTGTTGGTCTTTTCGAATTCCTTGACCAGGGCCTGGTACGTCGGCGCCTCGTTGGTGGCGTTGGAGGTGTCCCACCAGGTGATGGTGACCGGACCGCCGGCACTGTCGCCGCTGTCGCTTCCGCCGCAGGCCGTCGCCGCGAGGGCGAGGGACGCCACCAGCGCGGTGGCCGCTATGCCACGCCGCATGAGTTCTCCTTGAGGGTGAGGTCCCCCCGCCCGGTCGAGGTCGAGAGCCGGGAGTCGGGGGGAGGCCGCCGGGCGACGTGAACGTAACAGCGTTGCAACCGTTGCGAAAGACCTTGCAGCAAAAAACCGCAAGAGAGCGCGAGAGTTACCTTCGCGTGACCTGCACTCGACCGCCCTGAGATCGCCTTTCGCGGGATCGGCGGGCTCTCGGACGCTTGTGCAAGGCCCTGCAAGCACTTGCCATACGGTGCGGGGGCGGGGATCATCCGTTGCGGACCGGACTCCGACCAGAATCACGAGGGACCTCGATGACGCAGCAGCCCGCAGCGGGCCGCACCCCCGCCCGTACCCGGCGACGGGCCGGTGGGCAACGGGCCGGTGGGCAAGCGGACACCCGGCCGGTACAGTCCGGTGCTGTGACCACACGGCTTGCCGACATCGCGGCCCAGGCGGGAGTCAGCGAGGCGACCGTCAGCCGCGTCCTGAACGGGAAGCCGGGCGTCGCCGCGACCACCCGCGAGTCCGTGCTGGCCGCGCTCGACGTGCTGGGCTACGAGCGGCCCGTACGACTGCGACAGCGCAGCGCGGGCCTGGTGGGCCTGATCACCCCGGAGCTGGAGAACCCGATCTTCCCGGCCCTGGCGCAGGTCATCGGCCAGGCGCTGACCCGGCAGGGCTACACCCCGGTGCTGGCCACGCAGACACCCGGCGGCTCCACCGAGGACGAGCTGACGGAGATGCTGGTGGACCGCGGGGTCGCCGGCATCATCTACGTCTCGGGGCTGCACGCGGACACCACCGCCGACACGCAGCGCTACGAGCAGCTGCGCGCCCAGGGCGTGCCCTTCGTCCTCGTGGACGGCTTCTCGCCGAAGGTCCAGGCCCCCTTCATCTCTCCGGACGACCGTGCGGCCATGACCCTCGCGGTGACGCATCTCGTCTCCCTCGGCCACACGCGCATAGGCCTCGCGCTGGGCCCGAAGCGTTTCGTGCCGGTGCAGCGCAAGATCGAGGGCTTCGTCCGCACGATGCAGGACCAGCTGGGCCTGTCGGCCGAGTCCGTCGAGACGGAGCTCGTCCAGCACTCGCTGTACACCCTGGAGGGCGGCCAGGCGGCGGCGACCGCGCTCATCGAGCGGGACTGCACGGCGGTGGTGTGCGCGAGCGACATGATGGCGCTGGGCGCGATCAGGGCGGCTCGGCAGCGGGGCCTGGAGGTCCCACGGGACGTCTCGGTGGTCGGCTTCGACGACTCCCCCCTGATCGCCTTCACGGACCCGCCCCTGACCACGGTCCGCAAGCCGGTCCCGGCCATGGGCCAGGCCGCCGTCCGTACGCTCCTGGAGGAGATCGGCGGGACACCGGCACCCCACAGCGAGTTCGTGTTCATGCCGGAGCTGGTGGTGCGCGGTTCGACCGCTTCGGCCCCTGGGGACCGGTCTCGTCCGTAGGTCGGAGGACCGGGGGCCCGCACCGGTACGTCGGCAGTAGGCGTCCACCCCTGTCTACGACGAACAACGTGCGTCCGGGACCCAACCGAGGGATGATCTGGAGGGGAAGTCTTTTCTGGCAAACTCTGTGCCCATGGGTGACACGACCGTGACGACATTGGGCGGCCGGGAATCGGCCGCTCCACTTCCTGTCGCGGACGAGACGACGGGACGGACCCGCCTGCGCCGGTTGCGCACCCCTCGGCGCCCCCGCTTCTGGTTCGAGATCCTGCTGATCGCGGTCAGCTACTGGACGTACTCCCTCATCCGCAACGCGGTGCCGGAGCAGAAGCACGAGGCCCTCGCCAACGCCGACTGGCTCTGGAAGGTGGAGCAGCACCTCGGGATCGCGGTCGAGGACTCGGTGAACCACGCCGTGAACTCGGTGAAGTGGCTGGTCGTGGGCATGAACTACTACTACGCGACGCTGCACTTCGTGATCACGCTCGGCGTCCTGGTCTGGCTCTACCGCCGTCACCCCGGCCGCTACGCGGCGACCCGTCTGGTGCTCTTCGCGACGACGGCCGTGGCGCTGGTCGGCTACTACTTCTACCCGCTGGCCCCGCCCCGCCTGATGACGGGCGGCGACTTCATCGACACCGTCGTGGTCCACCAGACCTGGGGCTCCATGGCCTCCGGGGACCTGAAACACATGTCGAACCAGTACGCGGCGATGCCCTCCATGCACATCGGCTGGTCCGTGTGGTGCGGGCTGACGATCTTCGCGCTCTCCTCGGTTCCGTGGGCCCGCGTCCTGGGCCTCCTCTACCCGGCGGCCACCCTCGTCGTCATCGTCGCCACCGCCAACCACTTCTGGCTCGACGCGGTGGGCGGCCTGATCTGCCTCGCCTTCGGCTTCACGGTTGCCCGGCTCTGGTACGGGAGGTTGCCGTACGCGCTGCCGCGGGTGCCTCCGGCGGTTCAGGGGGGCTCGTCTGCCGGGTCCCTGCCGGTGGCCCTCCGCGGGTTGGCTGTGGCTGGTCGCGCCCCGCGGCGTAGCCGCACGTCGACACAGCCCCGCGCCCCTAAGTGGATCGCACGCACCCGGCGCCACGACGCGACCGGCGGCCGCGTACGTACGCAAGGGGGTGTGCCGGGAGGTGTCAGCCCGCAGCGGCCGGCGTCCGCCGCCGAGCCCATGACGCACCCACAGCCCCGCCGGACCGAGGACGGAGACCTCCCGGCGCGCCCCCGACCCGCCTCCCACACGTAGGCGTCCCAGCCACCACGGCGCCGCAGACACCCGAGGACCTGCGGGACCGCGCCCCGTGAGGGGCGCGGGGCTGTGTCGATATGCGGCTCCGCCGCGTGGGCGCGACCAGCCACAACAAACCCGCACCCGCCAAAGCACCACAACCACCCGAGCTCTCCAGCGGCTGACCGCCGGAGGCATCACGCTCCGTAGAACAGGTGCTCCACCACGGCCCGAGCCCGGCGCGTCGTGCGCCGGTAGTCGTCGAGCATGTCGCCCACGTGTCCGTCGCCGTACCCCAGGTAGCGCCCCACCGCGGCGAGCTCACGGCCGTGCGAGGGGAACGTGTCGCCGGCCCGCCCCCGTACGAGCATCACGGCGTTCCGCACGCGTGTGGCCAGTACCCATGCCTCGTCCAGGGTCGCCGCGTCCTCCTCGGAGATCAGTCCGGCGCCGCACGCGGCGGCCAGGGCGCGACGGGTCCGCGTGGTGCGCAGGCCCGGCTCGGCCCAGCCGTGGCGGAGCTGGAGGAGCTGTATGGTCCACTCGACGTCGGAGAGTCCGCCGCGCCCCAGCTTGGTGTGCAGCGTGGGATCGGCGCCGCGGGGCAGCCGCTCCGACTCCATGCGGGCCTTGAGCCGCCGGATCTCCCGCACGGCGTCCTCGGCCAGTCCCTTGGCCGGGTACCGCAGTGGGTCGACGAGGTCGATGAAACGGCGGCCCAGGTCCTCGTCGCCCGCGACGGGCTCCGCGCGCAGCAGCGCCTGTGACTCCCACACCAGCGACCAGCGGCGGTAGTACGCCTCGTACGACGTGAGGGTCCGCACGAGCGGCCCGGACTTGCCCTCGGGCCGCAGGTCGGCGTCGATCAGCAGCGGCGGATCGGTGCTGGGCAGCTGGAGCAGGCGGCGCATCTCCTCGACGACGGTGTTCGCGGCGCGTGCGGCCTCCTGCTCGTCGACCCCGTCGCGCGGCTCGTGCACGAAGAGGACGTCCGCGTCGGAGCCGTAGCCGAGTTCGTGCCCGCCGAACCGGCCCATGCCGATGATCGCGAACCTGGTCGGCAGCGTGTCGCCCCAGCCGGCGCGTACGACCGCGCGCAGTGTCCCGGCGAGGGTGGCCGCGGTGAGGTCGGACACCGCGCCGCCCACCAGTTCCACCAGCTCGCCCTGGTCGGCGTCGACCGGTGTCTCCTCGGTGCCGTAGGAGGCGACGATGTCGGCGGCGGCCGTGCGGAACAGCTCGCGGCGGCGCACTCCGCGGGCGAAGGTGACCGCCTGCTCGGGGCCCGCGGAGCGTCCGACGGCGGCGAGGATCTCCTGTTCCAGGTGTTCGCGTTCGCGGGGTTCGAGGCCGCCGGTGCCGCCGTCCCCGTCGCCGAGCAGGGCGACGGCCTCGGGGGCGCGCAGCAGCAGGTCGGGGGCGAGGCGGCCGGCCGACAGCACGCGGGCGAGGTTCTCGGCGGCGGCTCCCTCGTCCCTCAGGAGGCGCAGGTACCAGGGGGTCTTGCCGAGCGCGTCCGACACCTTGCGGAAGTTCAGCAGTCCCGCGTCCGGGTCGGCCGAGTCCGCGAACCAGCCGAGCAGGACGGGCAGCAGGGTGCGCTGGATCGCGGCCTTGCGGGTGACGCCCGACGCGAGCGCCTCCAGGTGCCTGAGGGCCGACGCCGGGTCCGCGTACCCGAGGGCGACCAGCCGCTCGCGGGCCGCCTCGGCGCGCAGCCTGCTCTCGCCCGGAGCGAGTTGGGCGACGGCGTCGAGCAGGGGCCGGTAGAAGAGCTTCTCGTGCAGGCGCCGTACGACGGCCGCGTGCCGCTTCCACTCGCGGCTCAGCTCGGCGACCGGGTCCGTACGCAGCCCCAGGGACCGGCCGATGCGGCGCTGGTCCTCCTCGGCCTCGGGGACGAGGTGGGTGCGCCGCAGCCGGAAGAGCTGGATGCGGTGCTCCATGGAGCGCAGGAAGCGGTACGCCTCGTCGAGCTGCACGGCGTCGGTCCGCCCCACGTACCCGCCCGAGGCGAGGGCACCCAGCGCGTCGAGCGTGGTCCCGCTGCGCAGTGACGTGTCCCCGCGCCCGTGCACCAGTTGCAGGAGCTGCACGGCGAACTCGACGTCGCGCAGGCCGCCGGGGCCGAGCTTCAGTTCGCGCTCGATCTCGGCGGCGGGGATGTTCTCGACGACCCTGCGCCGCATCTTCTGCACGTCGGGGACGAAGTTCTCGCGCTCGGCGGCCTGCCAGACGAGGGGTTCGAGGGCGGCGATGTACTCCTCGCCGAGTTCGATGTCCCCCGCGACGGGCCGGGCCTTCAGCAGGGCCTGGAACTCCCAGGTCTTGGCCCAGCGCTGGTAGTAGGCGAGGTGGCTGCTGAGGGTGCGGACGAGAGGGCCGTTGCGCCCCTCGGGACGGAGATTCGCGTCGACGGGCCAGATGCTCCCCTCGACGGTCGTCTCCGAACAGATCCGCATCAGGTGGGAGGCGAGGCGGGTGGCGGCGCGCACCGCCTTCTGTTCGTCGGCGCCGTCCGTGGCCTCGCCGACGAAGATGACGTCGACGTCGGACACGTAGTTCAGCTCGTGGCCGCCGCACTTGCCCATCGCGATGACCGCGAGCCGGCACAGGGCGGCGTCCTCGGGCGCGGCCGCGCGGGCGAGGGAGAGGGCGGCGCGGAGGGTGGCGGTGGCGAGGTCGGCGAGCTCGGCTGCGGTCTGTGCGACGTCGGTGGTGCCGCACACGTCCCGGGCGGCGATGGAGAGCAGGCAGCGGCGGTAGGCGACGCGCAGGGAGACGGGGTCGGTGGCCTCGTCGAGCCCCCGCTCGAACTCCTCCACTCCCGGGTGCAGGTCCTCCGGCTCGTACATGACGAGGGCCTGCCAGTCGTGCGGGTGCCGTGCGAGGTGGTCGCCGAGCGCGGCCGACGCGCCGAGCACGCCGAGGAGCCGGTCACGCAACGGCTTCGCCGCGATCAGCGTGTCCAGCAGCTCGCGCCGCGCGGTGTGGTCGGGCTGCGCCTCCACCAGCCGGACGAGACCGAGGAGCGCCAGGTCGGGGTCGGCGGTGGCGCCGAGCGCGTCGAGCAGGACCGGGTCGTTCCGTACCGGCGTCAGCTCGCCGCTCTCCAGGAGGCGCTCGGCGGCCGACGGATCGATGAAGCCGTGCCGCAGCAGCCGCGAGAAGGTACTGCTCCTGCGCCCCGGCGCCGTCATCCCCGGCCTCCCCTCGGTTCAAGGTCGTAAGGCCATGAGCGTAACCCCGCGGGGTGCGCGGCCGCTGGGTTGGGCGGCGTGAGGGTTGTCGGTGGGTGCGGCCTTGGGGGACTGCGGGATGGTGGGTAGCTGCGAGGTCGTCGTGGCTTGTCGCGCAGTTCCCCGCGCCCCTGGGGGGCGCGTCCCTGCGGGTCGTCGAGTGCCTGCGGCGCCATGGTGGCTTGGGCGCCTGCGGTTTGTTCCTGGGTCGGGGGCGCGCCGCGAGGTCTCCGTCCTCGGTCCGGCGGTGCTGTGGGTGCCTTCGGTGCTCGGTGGCGGACGCCGGCCGCTGCGGGCGGACACCTCCCGGCACACCCCCTGCGGCGCGTACGCGACTGCGGCTGCGTCGTGGTGACGGCCGTGCGAGGTCGTGGCGGTGCGGTGTGATGCAGGGCGCGCCCGTGCTTTTAAGGGGCGCGGGGAACTGCGCGACAAGCCACGACGCACCCGCAGCCGACCACCGACAAGAACCCGGCAGCCGAGACGTACCGACCACCACCGATGAGTCACACGGGCTCGCGCAGTCTCCCTTAGGAGGAGCATCCCGTTCCCCCAGGAGGCACCCATGACGCACACCATGACCCCGCAGACCCACCTCGACACCAGGTACAGCAGCGAAGGAGCCACCGCACCCGCCTGGCCGGAGGCCGAGTCATTGATCACCGAGGCCGAACTGTTCTGGATCTCGACCGTACGACCCGACGGGCGCCCGCACGTGACCCCGCTGCCCGCGGTATGGGCGGACGGCGCCCTGCACTTCTGCACCGGCCCCGAGGAGCGCAAGGCACAGAACCTCGCCGAGAACCCACAGGTCGTGCTCACCACCGGCACGAACACCTGGGACCAGGGATACGACCTGGTGGTGGAGGGCGAGGCGGCCCGGGTCACCGACAACGACCGGCTGCGCGAGCTGGCCGCGGCCTGGGAGGCCAAATACGGCAGTTTCTGGCACTTCGAGGTGCGGAACGGTCACTTCCACCACGGCGGGGGACAAGCCGTCGTTTTCTCGGTGGCGCCCCACCTGGTTTTCGGCTTCGGTAAGGGGGAGCCATTCAGCCAGACCCGCTGGCGGTTCGACTGACACGACCCGGAGGACGACGATGCAGTACACGCTCGAGGTGATCCCCCTGCCCGTCAGCGACATCGACCGTGCACGGGACTTCTACAGGGACAGGGTCGGCTTCCACGTCGACATCGACCAGGAGGTCATGCCGGGGATGCGCATCGTCCAGCTGACACCCCCGGGCTCGGGCTGCTCGATCGCCCTGGGTGACACCATCTGGGAGACGGTGCAGGGCCCGCGGCCCGCGCCCGGCTCGTACCAGGGCCTCCAGCTGTGCGTCCCCGACATCAAGGCGGCCCACACCGAACTCGTCGAGCGCGGTCTGCAGGTCTCCGACCCGGTCCAGTACGCCCCCGCCGACGGCGCCACCTTCATGTACTTCAAGGACCCGGACGGCAACGGCTGGGCCATCCAGGAGTACCGCCGGCGAGTGGAGAAGCCCCTCCACGAACTGCTGACGGAGCTGGCGGCACAGCAGCGGTAAGGGCACGGTCACCCGCGCCCCTGTCAGGGGCGCGGGGAACTGCGCGAGCAACCACAACGAACCCGCACTGAGAAACGGGCAGCGACAAACCCACCCGCCCTCAGCGGAGCGTCAGAGCACAGGCAGGCTCTTCCGCAGCTCGAACGCCGTCACCTCGCTGCGGTACTCCTCCCACTCCTGCCGCTTGTTGCGGAGGAAGAAGTCGAAGACGTGCTCGCCGAGGGTCTCGGCGACGAGGTCGCTGTGCTCCATCAGGGACAGGGCCTCGCCGAGGTTCTGGGGCAGCGGCTCGATGCCCATCGCGCGGCGCTCGGAGTTGGACAGGGCCCAGACGTCGTCCTCGGCGCCCGGCGGGAGCTCGTAGCCCTCCTCGATGCCCTTGAGACCGGCGGCGAGGAGGACGGCGTAGGCCAGGTACGGGTTCGCGCCGGAGTCCAGGGAGCGGACCTCGACCCGCGCCGAGCCCGTCTTGCCCGGCTTGTACATCGGGACGCGGACCAGGGCGGAGCGGTTGTTGTGGCCCCAGCAGATGTACGAGGGGGCCTCGCCGCCCGCGCCCGCGGTGCGCTCGGAGCCGCCCCAGATGCGCTTGTAGGAGTTGACCCACTGGTTCGTCACGGCCGAGGTCTCCGCCGCGTGCCTGAGCAGGCCCGCGATGAAGGAGCGGCCGACCTTGGAGAGCTGGTACTCCGAGCCGGACTCGTAGAACGCGTTGCGGTCGCCCTCGAAGAGCGAGAGGTGCGTGTGCATGCCGCTGCCCGGGTGCTCGGAGAACGGCTTCGGCATGAACGTCGCCTGGACGCCCTGCTCCAGCGCTACCTGCTTCATGACCAGGCGGAACGTCATGATGTTGTCGGCCGTGGAGAGCGCGTCGGCGTAACGCAGGTCGATCTCCTGCTGGCCCGGCGCGCCCTCGTGGTGGGAGAACTCGACCGAGATGCCCATGGACTCCAGCATGGTGATCGCCTGGCGGCGGAAGTCCATGCCGATGTTCTGGGGGGTGTGGTCGAAGTAGCCGGAGTTGTCGGCCGGGGTCGGGCGCGAGCCGTCGAGCGGGCGGTCCTTCAGGAGGAAGAACTCGATCTCCGGGTGGGTGTAGAAGGTGAAGCCCAGGTCGGAGGTGCGGGCGAGGGCGCGCTTGAGGACGTAGCGCGGGTCCGCGAAGGACGGCGAGCCGTCCGGCATGAGGATGTCGCAGAACATGCGGGCCGTGCCGGGGGCCTCCGCGCGCCAGGGCAGGATCTGGAAGGTGGAGGGGTCCGGCTTGGCGATCATGTCGGACTCGTAGACGCGGGCGAAGCCCTCGATGGCCGAGCCGTCGAAGCCGATGCCCTCGTCGAAGGCCTGTTCCAGCTCGGCAGGGGCCACGGCCACGGACTTGAGGAAGCCCAGCACGTCCGTGAACCACAGGCGTACGAACCGGATGTCGCGCTCCTCCAATGTGCGGAGCACGAACTCCTGCTGCTTGTCCATGTCTAGCTTCCACCCATCCTTGCTGGTCAGGCCACCTACTCCCGTGCCACGGGAAACGGTCCGGCACCTGAGCATCCCACCACAACACCATTTCATGCGTGTTGCGGACCTTGATCGGCCGACCGTCCCCGGCATGAACGCCTCGGGTACGGCAGGTGTACGGCTCTGAGCCCATATTGCCTGCTGGGCCGCCCCTGTGTAATGCCCCGGCGCTCCCTCTCGACACTCCCTCGGCTCCCGCCCTTCTCCGTTGTCTCGTTCCGATCCCTTTAATTTGCATCTTGGATGCAAGTTTTAATACCGTGCGTGTGATCACGGAGCAGCTGAACCCGAGGAGTCCCGATGCTGTCCGAGCAGTCCGCCGCCACCGTGCGCGCCACCCTCCCCGCCGTCGGCGCGGCCATCGGTGAGATCAGCGCGCGCTTCTACGACCGGCTGTTCACGGCCCACCCCGAGCTGCTGCGCGACCTCTTCAACCGCGGCAACCAGGCGGCGGGCACCCAGCGTCAGGCCCTCGCCGGCTCCATCGCCGCCTTCGCCACCCATCTCGTCGAGCGCCCGGACGACCGGCCCGACGTGATGCTGCGCCGCATCGCCCACAAGCACGCCTCCCTGGGCGTGACCCCCGAGCAGTACGACGTCGTGCACGAGCACCTCTTCGCCGCCATCGCCGAGGTGCTGGGCGAGGCCGTCACGGAGGAGGTCGCGGATGCCTGGGACGAGGTCTACTGGCTGATGGCGAACGCGCTGATCGCGATCGAGCGACGGCTGTACGAGGAGGGCGGCGCCGGGGGCGGATGGCGCGAGTGGGAGGTCGTCGGGCGCGTCCGGGAGACCGAGGACGTGGCCGTGTTCGAGCTCCGGCCGGCCGACGGCTCGCCCGTGCCCGCCCACCGCGCAGGGCAGTACGTGTCCGTGCGGGTCACACTGCCGGACGGCGCCCGGCAGATACGGCAGTACAGCGTGGTGGGCGCGGCCGGATCGGGCACGCTCCGGATCGGCGTGAAGCGGGTGCACGGCGACGGCACGCCGGACGGTGAGGTCTCGAACCACCTCCACGCGCGCGTGGACGTCGGCGACCGGCTGCGTGTGTCGGCCCCGTACGGCGATCTCGTCCTCGACCAGGACACGGACGCGCCCCTGCTGCTCGCCTCCGCCGGCATCGGGGTGACCCCGATGATCGCCATGCTGGAGCAGCTCGCGCTCTCCGGGCACGCGGCCCCGGTCACCGTCGTGCACGCCGACCGCTCCCCCGCCGACCACGCCCTGCGCTCCGACCACGAGGGGTACGCGGCGAAGCTCCCGGACGCCTCCCTGCACGTCTGGTACGAGCAGCCGGAGCCCGGCCACCCGGCCGACCGCACGGGCCTGGTGGACCTGTCCTCGCTCGACATCCCCTCGGGCACGCGCGCGTACCTGTGCGGGCCGGTGCCCTTCATGCGGGCGGTGAGGGCCCAGCTGATCGGCAAGGGTGCGGCGCCCGCCGACATCCACTACGAGGTGTTCGGGCCGGACCTCTGGCTGGCGCAGCCCTGAGGGGCTGGCGTGCCCCGTGCCGCGGGGCACGCGGGACGTCGGCGTCGGCGTCGGCGTCGGCGTCGGCGTCGGCGTCGGGGCCTAACGGGACTGGTCGAAGAGCCAGTCGATGACGACGTCGTTCTCGTACGTCTGTGCCCAGCACAAGTGCGGGCTCACCGGTGTCGTTCCGGGCGTGTAGCTCGTGAACAGCACATGGCCTCCGGCCCGGCGAGCCTGTTTCAGCAGAGCCCTGGACCGGGCCTCGAACTCCGCTTTCGGCAGGTCGTTGGCCCACTCCCCGCGGGTGACCTGCGCACCGGCGCTCTCCAGCGCGTTCATCAGCGTCCAGGTGCCGGGCTTCCCGAACCGTCCCTCGCGGTAGGGGACCACCGGGTCGTCGATGGAGTGATCGGCCCAGATCGGGATGTGCGCGATCCTGTCCATTGTGGACGGGTCACCCCAGCCGGCGGTGGCCAGGGCCCCGGCGAAGGTGTCGGGACGCCTCGGGAGCAGGTTGAAGATGCCTCGCGCACCCGATGACAGGCCGACGAGGTAGAGCCGGTCCGTGTCGACGGGGCGCTGCGTGGTGAAGGTGTCGATGAGTTCCTCCAGCGCCGCTCGGACTTTGGCGTCTGTCCAGTCCGTACCGTCGGGTCCGTCCATGGGGCGGGGCAGTGGGATCTGGGGGGCGAGCACGAACGCCGGGTGCCGACGCTGGCGTTCCGGCTTGGCGAAGGTGACGGCGACTCGATTGCCGGTGAGCTGGGTCACGTTGTTGTCGGCGACCTCGCCGCCGCCGTGCAGGGTGACGACGAGCGGATACCGGGTGGCGGCCCCCGGACTGCGCACGAACCCTTCCGGCTGGTACAGCCGGAAGGCCAGCTGGAATCCCGTGGAGTCGGTGAACGTTCCCGCCGTGAAGTCGTCGACCACCGGGGTGATGACGTCGTCGTTCCGGATCGCCCACGGACCGGCCGCGAGTACCAGGCCGCCGTCGGGGGTCGTCACATCGGCCACCTGCCTGACGGCGTAGGCACGATGGAGCGGAAGAGGGTCGGTGCCGGAGGCCTGCGCGTTGGTGTCGGCCGGGTCGAGTTCGATGATGAGGTGCCTGCCCGGCCGTCCGGCGCGAGGGTGGTCGTCCGTCCCGGCCACCGTGTTCGGGTAGACCCGGGTGACCGTACGGCCCGCGCTCTGCCCGCCGCGGGAGGCGGTGACCTGGAAGGCGGAGGGCGGGATGACACCGCCGCGTAAGTTGATGGGGTGCGCGTAGCGGAGGGCGACGGCGGTCACCCGCCAGTTGTTCCTGGGCGTCACCCGTGTGATGAGGGCGGTCCGCACAACGGGATTGGCTCCCGACGCCACCGGTCGGCCGGACGCCGGGGCATCGGCCGCCGCAGTGGCCGTGTTGATCACCGTCGACGCGGTGACGGTACCCGCGGCCATGGTGAGCGCCGTACGTCTGCTGATCTTCCTCATGGGTCCTCCGTAGGGTGTCGGGCGGCCCGAGGGGGCCGGATGTGGAGCCGGTCGCCTGGTGCGGGGAACCTTGGATGAGCGGTACTGCGGGGTGCTGGGTGAGCGCCGACGTGTGGCCGGGCCTGTCGTCCAGGGGCGGGGCAGGGGGCGGGCGCCGCCGTGTCATGCGTGAGTCTCCAAGCCGTGTCCGAACGGTGTCCAGCATCGAACCGGGATCTGTCAATGCGTCATGTGCATCAATCGGGCGGCGTGCTCGTGCTCCCCTGTAGGGGAATTCGGCCGGACGGTGCACAGCGTGAACGACGGTCTTATGCGCAAACGACAGCTTCATATCCAGGGACGAAGGGTGGTCCCGCCTCCGCGCATATCTGATGCTTTTGTTATATGCATGCCAACACATGCCTGTTTGTGCGGCACGCGGTCCCCCTCCGCCGAAAGGATCGCCAGATGCGTTCAGCGCCGCCTCCACCTCCCCCCAGCGGCGCGCCCGCGGAGAAGGGACCAGCCGCCCGCTCGGTGACCGGCCGGGTTCTCAGCGTGCTGGACGCGTTCGCCGGAGAACACCGCCGACTGACTCTCTCGGACATCAGCCGAAGGACCGGGATGCCGCTGGCCACCACTCACCGGCTTGTCGGCGAGCTGTTGTCCTGGGGGGCACTCGAGCGGAACCGGAGCGGCCGCTACGAGATCGGCCTGCACTTGTGGGCGGTCGCCGCCATGGCCCCACGATGGCTGGAGCTGAGAGACGTGGCGATGCCTTTCCTCCGTGACCTGTACCGCAAGAGCGGGCGGCAGCACGTTCGGCTGGCGGTGCTGGACGGCATGGAGACGGTACTCGTCGAGCAGATCGGCGCCCCGGACACCGGCGGAACAGGCGAACCGGTCGGCGCCCGGCGCCCGGCGCACGCCACAGGTGAGGGCCTGCTGCTCCTCGCGTACGCGGGGGCGACCGTCCAGGAACGCTATCTGGCCCACCACGCCCCGGCGACCGGCCTGCGCCGCGTTCTCACCGAGGTGCGGGAGAGCGGCTTCGCGGTGAAGGGCCGGTGGCCAGGTCCGGGGGGCACGGTGTCGGCCGCGGCTCCCGTGCGGGACGCGACGGGTGAGGTCGTGGCCGCCGTGTCCGTCGTCCCGGGGGCCCATGACGCCGGGCAGAGGACGCTCGCGCCCGTCCTGGCTGCCGGCGGAGCCATCTCCCGCGCGTTGTTCCAGCGGCAGAACGGTGTGTGAGCCGCCCGCGTCCGGGGGCGCGGACGCGGGCGGAGCGAGCAGGGCGAGCTCGTGAGGAGGGGTGAGGAGGGCCCCCGCGGCGGACCGCAGGAGCCCTGACGGAAGTCGTTCAGAACGGGCAGGTGTCCTGCCAGCGCGTCACCAGGGAGGGGGTGTTCTTGTCCGCTTCCCGCGCGGCACCGCACAGGAACGGGCTGAAGCGGGTGTCGCCGTACAACCAGCGGCTGAAGAACGACACGATCCACTTGCCCTGCTTGGCCTTGTTGCCGTAGCCGGTCATCGGGCAGAGATGGTCGCCGGGAACCTCGACGTAGAGCTTCTCGGCCTGGGACATGGAGTTGTACCAGGGCAGAGCGTAGGTGTTGCCATGGGCGACGGGGTCGCTCTTACAGGTCAGGAAGAAGGTGGGGTCGGTGACTCCGGAGAAGTCCTGGTTCGGGTAGTACGGGGCCAGGGGCATGCCCGCTTTGAAGCGGGAGTCCTCCCGGAGAGCCGCCATCACACCGCCCCCGCCCATCGAGTGACCGGCCGCACCGAGCGTGCCGTTCACCTTCCCGTAGAGGGGGTTGCCGACGACGGAACCGAACGAGAGCAGCTGGGTGCCGGCGGCGCTGATCTGGCGGCCGCGCGACGCGGGATCGTCGCCCAGCGTCTTGGTGCCGACGTTGATGACGACGAAGCCCCAGGAAGCCAGGCGGGGCGCGAGCCACTGCAGGTTCTGCTGGGTACCTTGGTAGCCCGGCATCAGCACGACGGCCGGGTACGAGCCGCTTGCCGTCGGGTAGGTGATCGTGCCGGACCCGTACCCGCTCGGCTGGGGAACGGTGTAAGTGGCGGTGGCCAGCGGCCCATTCGTGGCCTCGAGTGAAGCAGTGGTCGGATTCGGGATCGTCGCGCGGAGTGACTGCCGCGCTGCGGTTGCGGCCGGTGTGACGGAGACGGTCAACAGCGTGGAGGCGAGGGTGGTCGCCATCACGATCAGCACGGCCAGGACACGGGACCGGGACCGTAACGGCGAAGTCGCTCTGGACGGACGGCGGGTTGGACGCATCGATGGACCTCCAGGAGGCGCTGCGGGTGCGCGCTGCCGAAAGCGCAGCGCGACCGCACCGTAGGGTGCGCCGCGTACACCTGGAAGTCGGTTTTCTATCCAGTGGAAGGAAATCCGCGTGCGGGACTCTCCTGCGGAGCCGAGGTGTCGTCCTGCACCGGAGTGCTTCCACGCTCAGTGCTCGAGCCGACGCAGGAGCACTAAGGCGTGCGCGAGATCCCCAGCAGCAGCGGGCCCGTCGGCGCCGCCACCACGTCCGCGACCGTCAGCGGGTCCAGCGAGGCGTAGAAGGCCTCCTGGGCCCGCCGCAGGGCGACCCGCAGACGGCACCCGGAGTGGAGCGGGCACGGCGTGGCGCCCTCGCAGTCGACGACGTCGCCGTCCCCCTCGAAGGCTCGGACGACGGCACCGACCGACGTGGTACGGCCCTTCTCGCTGAGCGCGAGGCCTCCGCCCCTCCCGCGCCGCGCGGACAGCAGCCCCATGTGCTGGAGCTCGGCGACGACCTTCGCCGCGTGCGTGTAGGGCACGTCCATCCCCTCGGCGACCTGGCGGGTCGTCGGGATGTGCTCGTCCGTGACGGCGAGCCGCATCAGGACGCGCAGGGCCAGGTCGGTGGAGCGCAGGAGCCGCATGCCGGAAGGGTAGATAACACGCATCTCAAGTTCAAATTATCCGGGCATCACCTCCGGCGTTCAGCGAGCCGCCGACCAACTGGGCGGTTCCACCGACATCACGCTCTACATCGGCATCGGGTTCGCTCCCGCCCTGGACGGCACCGACCCGTTCGTTACCAGTAGATTCCTGGCCATCACCGGGCTCGTCGCGGCTGGGTTCGTCACATGGCGGATCTCCCTGCCCGTCGCGGCAATGGAGGAAACGCCTGGGTGATCTTGGGCAGGGCTGCGCCCGTCGGGCGGTCCGGCCGGGCACAGCCTGAGACAAGGCGGGTCCCTGTCATTGTGTGCTGCGGGAAATCGCGGACCAAGCGGTCGCTGCTGGTCGAGGATGACGGCGTTCAAGCTGATGCGAACATGCGTGCCCATGATCGCTGATAGTGGTGGCGGATAAGGGATCTGGATCAGTGTGTACGACGGTCGCACGTATGGCCCCATCGAGGATTCGGGATGCCACGGCGTTACTGTCGGTGATCGTGAGGGGGCGCGATGACACAGGTGAGGGCGGCTGCGAAGGCTGCGCACGCCCGCTACACCTACCGGCTGCGCGTGTCGTCCACTGCCCGCACCGTCCTGGAGGCGGAGTGGGACCGGTGCCGGTGGGTGTGGAACGAATGTGTGGCCAAGTCCAGAGCCGTGCATCTGCACAACAAGACGACGGGCGAGAAAAAGACATGCGGCCCGGCTCAGCTCGACAGGACGCTGACCGAAGCCCGGCGGACGACGCCGTGGCTGCGTGAGGGCTCGTCGGTCGTCCAGCAGCAGGTCATCCGTGACTTCGGCAAGTCCCGGGTCAAGGCGCAGAAGGACATCCAGGAATGTCGGTCGGTTCGGCAGCGGGCGGGGATGCCGAAGTGGAAGACCAAGCGCGAGGCACTGCCAACCCTCACCTACACGAAGAGAAGTTTCCGGTTGAAGGACGGCCGACTGCACCTGGCGGGCGGCATCGTGGTGGCGGTGGTGTGGTCGCGGGTACTGCCGGCTGAGCCGTCCTCGGTGCGCGTGTACCAGGACAGCCTCGGGCACTGGTACTGCTCCTTCGTTGTCCCCGCCCAGGTCGAGCCGCTGCCGGAGACCGGCCGTGTACTCGGCGTCGACTGGGGCGTGAAGGAGACCGCGACCACCACGTCCGACGCGCACGACCTGCCGCACGCCGAGCACGGCAAGAAGGCCCACACGAAGCTGACCCGGTACGACCGGATGATGGCCCGCCGCAAGCCGAAGAAGGGACAGCCCGGATCGAAGGGCTACCGCGCGGCGAAGAAGCGGCGGGCGAAGGCACATAAGAAGGTCGCCAGGCAGCGTCAGGACACCGGCCGCAAATGGGCCAACAAGGTGGTCCGCGACCACGACGCCGTCGCTGTCGAGGACTTCCGCCCGAAGTTCCTGGCCAAGAGCATCCATGGCCCGCAAGGCCGCGGACGCCGCCATCGGCGCCACCAAAGCCGCTCTGATCGAGATGGGCCGCAAACATGGGCGGGACATCCGCCTGGTCCACCCCGCGCACACCACGATGGACTGCGCGCACTGCGATGCGAGAGCCAAGCACGCACTGCCGCTGGGTGAACGCACCTACACCTGCACCGCGTGCGGATACGTGTCCCCACGGGACAAGAACTCCGCCCTCGTCATGCTCGTCCGGGCTGGTCTCAACCCGGCTGGTGCCGAGGGCGCAAGACCTCCTGGAGCGCTGCTCCAGGAGGCGGCCTGAGCCAGAAATCCCCACCCTGCGCTTCAGGGAGGGGAGGATTCAAATTACGATCAGCTAACCCGACCGTCCCATCCCCACATAAGGACTCATCCTCATGTCCGCCAAGAAGAGCAGCTCCGCGGCGCGCAAGGCGCGCATAGAGGAGATGCGGCGCGCCGAGCGCTCCCGCGAGCGCCGCAGCCGCATCCTCACCATCGGCGCGAGCGTGGTCATAGTCGCCGGTCTCGTCGTCGGCGGCACGGTCCTCATACGGTCCCAGTCCGACGGCAGCGACACGGCCAGTGACGCGAAGGCCACCTCGGGCAAGTTCGTCACCGAGAAGGACGGCGTGAAGAAGTGGTCGGCGAAGCTGACCCAGAACCACGTGACCAAGGCCGTGAAGTACCCGATGGAGCCCCCGGTCGGCGGCGACCACAACCCGGTGTGGCAGAACTGCAACGGCGACGTCTACGACAAGGCGATCAAGAACGAGAACGCCGTGCACTCCCTGGAGCACGGCGCGGTCTGGGTGACGTACAACGGCAAGGCGTCCGAGGCCGACGTCAAGGCCCTGGCGGCGAAGGTCAAGAAGACCCCGTACTCGCTGATGAGTCCGGTCGACGACCAGAAGGACCCGATCATGCTGAGCGCGTGGGGTGTCCAGCGCACGGTGACCAGTGCGAGCGACCCGAACGTCGGCAAGTTCTTCGAGACGTACGTGCAGGGCAAGCAGACCCCCGAGCCGGGTGCGGCCTGCACCAACGGCATCTCGTAGCAACTGTCTGACACAGTGGGGAAGATGAAGCACATCGGCTGGATCGCCTCCGGGGCCGCGGCGGTACTCGTCGCGGCCGGGGCGATCACGTACGCGGTCGCCGACGGGGACGACTCCGCGACCAAGGTGCCCACCGCGGACTCCGCGGACGCGGGCTTCGCCCGGGACATGGCGGTCCACCACCAGCAGGCCGTCGAGATGTCGTACATCGTCCGCGACCGCACCGACGACGTGGAGGTGCGGCGGCTCGCGTACGACATCGCGCAGACCCAGGCCAACCAGCGCGGCATGATGATCGGCTGGCTCGACCTGTGGGGGCTGCCGAAGGTGTCGTCCGAGGCGCCCATGTCGTGGATGGGCATGGGTGACATGGCCTCCGGCAAGGACGGCTCCCTGATGCCCGGCATGGCGACCAACGCGGAGATGGCCAAGCTCGGCAAGCTCAACGGCAAGCAGGCGGAGATCTTCTACCTCCAGCTGATGACCGACCACCACAAGGGCGGTATCCACATGGCGGAGGGCTGCGTCGCCAAGTGCACGGTCGGTGTGGAGAAGAAGCTCGCGCAGGGCATGGTCGACGCGCAGGAGTCGGAGATCCAGCTCATGGCCGACATGCTCAAGGAGCGGGGCGCGACGGCTCGTTAGGGGTCTTTAGGGGTCTTTAAGAGGTCTTCAAGGGCGATCCCTCGGTGGTTCCCGCGCGGGACACAGGGGGAAAACCCTTGAATATACGGTCCTTTGGGCTCCCATACGTTTACTTGAAGGCTTCTTGGCCCAGCCCATGCCATGGCATTCCCCTGGCATGAACGGTTCATCGCGAGAGTGGCGAGCGTCGAGTGATCACTCGCGACGAACCGCACTCAGGGGGTTCCATGAGATCAAAACGCGCCAGGATGCGCGCCGGAGCGAGCTTGGCAGCGACACTGCCCCTGCTCGCGGGCGCGCTGGCGCTCGGCACATCCGCGCACGCCGCGGACGGCCCGGCCCGCGACGTGCTCAAGGGCACGAAGCCCGCGTGGGCCACGACCAAGGCCGACAAGGGCGCCACCTCGAACGACTCCGGGGTCTCCGCCCGGGTCTACCTCGCCGGACGGAACGCCGCCGGGCTGGCCGCGTACGCCAAGGCCGTGTCGGACCCGAACTCGGCCTCGTACGGGAAGTACCTCTCGGCCAAGCAGGCGCAGGCACGTTACGGCGCGACCCCGGCGCAGGTGAAGGCCGTGAAGTCCTGGCTGACGGCGGCCGGCCTGAAGGTCACCGGTGTCACCAGGCACTACGTCACCGTCACCGGTGACGTGGCCGCCGCGGAGAAGGCGTTCGGCACCCAGCTGCACAACTACACCAAGGGCGGGAAGACCTACCGCGCGCCCGTCTCGACGGCCTCGGTCCCGACCGGTCTGAAGGGTGCCGTCCTGACCGTCACCGGCCTGGACAACGCGCCCCACAAGGCCACCCACGACGACCAACTGCCGCCTCCGGACACCGTGTTCCGCAACTCCGGGCCGTTCTCCTCGTACTACGGCTCGAACACCGCGAGCACGCTCCCGGACGCGTACGGTACGAAGATCCCGTACGCGATCAAGGGCTACACGGGCAAGCAGCTGCGGGCCGCGTACGGCGCGGGCACCCGCACGGGCAAGGGGGTGCGGGTCGCCATCACCGACGCGTACGCCTCGCCGACGATCGCCTTCGACGCGGCCACCTACGCGAAGAAGCACGGTGACGCGACCTACCGCAGCGACCAGCTGCGCCAGGTACTGCCGAACAAGTACATCCACACCGACGAGTGCGGGGCGTCCGGCTGGTACGGCGAGGAGACCCTCGACGTCGAGGCCGTGCACGCGGTCGCGCCCGCCGCGGACATCACGTACGTGGGCGCCGCGTCCTGCTACGACGACGACCTGCTCGACTCGCTCGGCAAGGTCGTCGACGGGCACCTCGCCGACATCGTGTCCAACTCCTGGGGCAGCATCGAGTCGGCCGAGACGACCGACGTCGCGGCCGCCTACGACCAGGTGTTCCAGTTCGGCGCGGTCGAGGGCATCGGCTTCTACTTCTCCTCCGGTGACAACGGCGACGAGGTCGCCAACACCGGCACGAAGCAGGTCGACACCCCGGCCAACTCGGCGTGGGTGACGGGCGTCGGCGGTACGTCGCTGGCGGTCGGCAAGGGCGACACGTACCAGTGGGAGACCGGCTGGGGCACGCTCAAGGCCACGCTGTCGGCCGACGGCAAGAGCTGGACGGGCTTCCCCGGCGCGTTCACGTCGGGCGCGGGCGGCGGCACGAGCGCCACGGTCTCGCAGCCCTCGTACCAGAAGGGCGTGGTCCCGGACGCGCTCGCCAAGGCGAACGGCACGACGGCCATGCGCACCGTGCCGGACATCGCGGCGATAGCCGACCCCAACACCGGGTTCCTGGTGGGCCAGACGCAGACCCTGCCGGAGGGCGGGCAGGCGTACAGCGAGTACCGCATCGGCGGCACCTCGCTGGCCGCGCCGGTCGTCGCGGCCGTGCAGGCGCTGGCCCAGGAGGCGCGGGGCGGCAAGGCGATCGGGTTCGCGAACCCGGCGATCTACGCCCGCTACGGGTCGAAGGTGTACCACGACGTGACCGACAACCCGACGGGCAGTGGTCTCGCCGTGGCGCGCGTCGACTTCGTCAACGGCTACGACGCGACGGACGGGCTGGCCACGTCGGTGCGCAGCCTCGGCAAGGACAGCTCGCTGCAGGCCGTGCGCGGCTACGACGACGTGACCGGGGTGGGCTCGCCCGCCAGGGGTTACGTGGAGTCGTGGCGTCGCTGACGGTCTCCGGGCACGTGTGGGGCGCCTCCGGTGAGGGGGCGCCCTCCGCGTTTCTCGCGCCCGCCGCCCCTAACCGTCCCATCCCCGGGGGCCCCGCCCCGGACCCCGCTCCTCAAACTCCCCCGGCTGCCGCTGGGAGGTGCCCCCAAGGGGCTGGAAAATCCAGCCCGTCCGGCGTTTGAGGACGAGGCCGCAAGGCCGATTGCGGGGGTCTGGGGGCGCAGCCCCCAGGGACAGGATGGGACGGGTAGGGGCGGCGGGGGCGAAACAAACCCCGCTCGAACAACGGCGCAGCCCGCCGGCGGGGGAAGACCGGCGGGCTGCTGGGTGGTGCCGTGGTGGATCAGTGGACGGAGTGCTGCTCCTGGGGGAACGTTCCGCCGACGACGTCCTCGGCGAAGGCCTTGGCCGCCCCGGCCATGACCTCGCGGAGGTTGGCGTACTGCTTCACGAACTTCGGTACCCGGCCCTCCGTCAGCCCCAGCATGTCCGTCCAGACCAGTACCTGCGCGTCCGTCTCGGGCCCGGCCCCGATACCGATCGTCGGGATGTGGAGCACCCGCGTGACCTCGGCCGCCAGCTCCGCCGGAACCAGTTCGAGGACGACGGCGAAGGCGCCGGCGTCCTGCACGGCCTTCGCGTCGCGCAGCAGCTGCGCGGCCGCCTCCTCACCACGCCCCTGCACGCGGTAGCCCATCGCGTTGACCGACTGCGGCGTCAGGCCGATGTGCGCCATGACGGGGATGCCGGACTCCACGAGGAGCTCGATCTGCCGGTGGGAGCGTTCGCCGCCCTCCAGCTTGACCGCCCCGACGCCCGCCTCCTTGATGAGGCGCGTCGCCGAGCGCAGGGCCTGGACGGGGCCTTCCTGGTACGACCCGAAGGGCAGGTCGCCCACGATCAGGGCGCGGCTGGTGCCACGGACGACCGCCGCGGACAGCATCGTCATCTCGTCGAGGGTGACGGGCACGGTCGTCTCGTAGCCGAGGTGGCAGTTGCCCGCCGAGTCGCCGACGAGCATCACCGGAATGCCGGCCTCGTCGAAGACGGACGCGGTCATCGCGTCGTACGCGGTGAGCATGGGCCACTTCTCGCCGCGTTCCTTGGCGGCGGCGAGGTCGCGCACGGTGATGCGCCGGGTGCTCTTGCCCCCGTACAGCGCCTTGCTGCTGTCGGAGGGCCCCGGTGCACCCTGCGCGGACGGCGCGGGCTGCTTCGGGGCAGCCGGAAGCTGCGTCATCGCAACGGCTCCTTCTGTCATCTCGAGGCGCCCTCACGGCGTCCCCGGACCGTCTCCATGGTGGCACCTCGTGCCACGCGCGGCCAGACCAGCGCCAGGGATGTGTGTCACGTACAGCCGTGAAGCGCGCGTCGCCCCTGATGGGCGATGTGTGTCGCCTCTGGAGCCGCTCGTTCATCTGCCCTCCGTTCGGCCTTAACCCAACCGTGCCCACAGCCCCCACACAGACCCGCGACTCTCAGTGCGCTTTGGGAGATTTTTCGCCTGTGGCGGAAAACGGTCCATGGAGTGAAGGGGAGAGGGGGTGGTTTGGATGGTTCCGTCACGTTTCCTGTACATGGTGCGTGGAGCGCACCGGGACGCGCACCGGGATCTCAGGGCGGTCGAACCGTCGGTCGGCTGGCGGCTCGTCGGTGCCAACCACCGTGAACTGGGGCGCAGCGCCGAGGTGTTCGCAGGTCTCACGGAGTGCCGGGCCTCGGTGCTGCTGCTTCGGGAGCGGATCGCGGACGCCAGGGTGCTGCTGACCACGACGGAGGCGGCGGGCGGCTGGAGCTGGCGGCTGGAGATCGACGGCCACGTCATCGCGGTGGCGGGACGGCTGTACCAGCGCCAGCGGGACTGCCAGTTCAACCTCGGCCAGTTCCTGAAGGCGGTCCCGGTGGGCGAACTGACGGAGCCGGCACCGCATCGACCGCGCGGGGGCGGTGCCGGTGCCGGTGACCGGGCCGGGGCGGGCATGCGATGAGCGTTGTCATGCCCAGACTCGGGCAGCCGTCCGAGCCGGATCCGGAGCCCGGCCGCGAGGACGTGCGGCGAGCGCCGCGGGGCAGGACCGAACCGGTGGACCGCCTCTTCCGCGGGGCGCTCCGCGGCAGTGGCGCCCTGGTGCTGCTGATCATGCTGCTGGTCGGGCTCTTCCTGACCTACCGCGCGTTCCAGGCGCTGGAGGTCGCCGGGGGTTCGTTCCTCACCACCTCCGCGTGGGAGCCGGACTCGCACCACTTCGGCATCGCCGCCGTCCTGACCGGTACGGTGCTCATCGGTGTGACGGCGATCAGCATCGCCGTACCGCTGGCGCTGGGCACCGCGCTGTACATCTCGGAGTACGCGCCGCGGAAGCTGAAGCGGACCCTGGTCAGCCTGGTGGACCTGATGGCCGCCGTGCCGAGCGTGGTGTTCGGACTGTGGGGCGCCTTCTTCCTCCAGGGGCACGTGGTGGGGCTCTCCCGCTGGATCGCCACGTACTTCTCCTGGTTCCCCCTCTTCAAGGTCGACGGTGCCGATCCACGCGATCCGCTGCAGACGGTGACGGTCTACACGTCCTCCACCTTCATCGCCGGGATCGTCGTGGCGCTGATGGTCACCCCGATCGCCTGCTCGGTGATGCGGGAGACCTTCTCGCAGGCGCCGGCCGGTGAGCGCGAGGGAGCCCTGGCGCTGGGCGCGACCCGGTGGGGGGCGATCCGCGCGGTCGTCCTGCCGTACGGCCTGGGTGGCGTGATCGGCGGCACCATGCTGGGCCTCGGCCGGGCCCTGGGCGAGACGATCGCCGTCTACATGATCATCTCGCCGGTCTTCGCCGTGCAGCCGCACATCCTGCAGAACGGCGCCAACTCGGTCTCCGCGCTGATCGCGCTGCGCTACGGCTCCGCGTCCGACTTCGGCATGTCGGCCCTGATGGCCGCGGGTCTCGCGCTCTTCCTCATGACCCTCGTCGTGAACTTCATCGCGTCCTCGATCGCGGCCCGTGGCCGGTCGGGCACCGGAACGGAGGCCTGAGCATGACGACCACCGAGCTCCTGAAGGAACCCTCGGAGCCCGCGGAGCCCGCGGAGCCCGCGGAGCCCGCGGAGTCCACGACCGTACGACCGGTATCGGCCGCCGGCCCCGCCACCGACGCCGACGCCGACGCCGACGCCGACGACGACGGTCGGGACGACGCCCCTGAGGTCCGCCGGAACACCTCCTCCGTCCACGCCTCGGACCTGCTCGCCCTCGCGGGCGCGGCAGTGGGTTCCCTGTCGCTGACCGTGCTGCTGTTCGTCTGGATCGCCCCGTTCGACTCCGCCCTGGGCTTCGTCGTCGTCGCGTACCTGCTCTTCCTCGGGGTGTACGCCGTCCTGGTCTCCTTCGACGAGGACGGTGTGGTGGTACGGGACAAGGTCGCGGCCGTCCTGTGGCAGAGCCTCGCCGTGCTCCTGCTGGGCGCGCTGGTGCTGGTGGTGGCGTACACGCTGTGGCGCGGAAAGTCGGCGCTGGTCCACCTCAGCTTCTTCACCGAGGACATGGCACGCACCGGCCCGCTGCAGCCGCTCAGTCAGGGCGGCGTGGTGCACGCGATCGTGGGCACGCTGGAGCAGATCAGCATCTCGCTGGCGATCACCGTGCCGCTCGGGCTGGCCTGCGCGGTGTTCCTCAACGAGGTGCCCGGCCGCTACGCCCGTTTCGTACGGACCATCGTCGAAGCGATGACGGCCCTGCCGTCGATTGTGGCGGGCCTGTTCATCTACGCCACCGTGATCCTCATCCTCGGCCTCGACAAGTCCGGGTTCGCCGCCGCGCTGGCGCTCGGCGTGATGATGCTGCCGATCATCATCCGAGCCGCCGACGTGGTGATCAGGCTGGTGCCGGGCTCGCTGCGCGAGGCCTCGTACGCCCTGGGTTCGAGCCGGTGGCGCACGGTGTGGACGGTGGTGCTGCCCACCGCGCGCTCCGGTCTGACCACCGCCGTGATCCTGGGCACCGCCCGCGGCATCGGAGAGACCTCGCCCGTACTGCTCACCTCCGGGGTCAACGCGGGACTGAACGCCGACCCGCTCGACGGTCCGCAGATCTCGCTGCCGCTGGCCACCTTCGATCTGGTGCGCTCGCCCCAACCCGCCTACGTCGCCCGCGGGTTCGGTTCCGCCGCCCTGCTGATGGCCCTCGTCCTGCTGCTGTTCGTGCTGGCCCGCGTGATCGGCGGACGCGGGCCGGGCGAGCTGACCCGCAACCAGCGCCACCGGCGTGTCCAGGCCTCGCGCCGCGACGCCGAGCGCATGAGCGGGCGTGACCGGCTCGGGCCACGGCCCTCGACGCCGCCGACCGCCCTGGACCCGGCCACCGAGTAGCCCCCGGCCGAGTCGCCCCGGCCGAGCAACCCCTCAAGCGGAGCACCCCCGTACCCGCCCCGCCCCGCCCCGCCCACCGACCAGGAGTCATCAGCCATGCCCGGATCCCCTCCGGCACCCCGCGCAACGCCCCACCCGAGACGCCCAGGACTCCCAGGACTCCCAGGACTCCCAGGACTCCCAAGTCGCCTGAGAAGCCGGAGAGTCATGACCGCTCTCCTCCTCCTGGCCGCCCTCCTGTTCGGTGCCGCGCCCGCCCAGAGCGCCACCTACGTCCCGATCTCCGGCGCGGGGTCCACCTGGAGCCAGAACGCGCTCGACCAGTGGCGGGCCAACGTCAAGCAGTACGGCATGACCGTGAACTACAACGGAACAGGTTCCTCCGACGGCCGCAACCAGTTCCGCAACGGCACCGTGGACTACGGCGTCTCCGAGATCCCCTACGGCATCAAGGACTCGGGCGTCGTCGACCCGCCCCCGTCCCGCAAGTACGCGTACATGCCGATCGTGGCCGGTGGTACGTCGTTCATGTACAACCTCACCATCGGCAACCGGCGGGTGACCAACCTGCGGCTGTCCGGTGATGTCATCGCCAAGATCTTCACCGGTCAGATCAGGACCTGGAACGACCCCGCGATCAAGGCCGACAACCCCGCGATCGCCTCCGCGCTGCCCGCCCGCCGGGTCGTCCCGGTGGTGCGCTCCGACGGCTCCGGCACCAGCGCGCAGTTCACCACCTGGATGAGCAAGCAGTACCCGTCGCTATGGGACGCCTACTGCCGCCGGGCCGGCCGCGGCACCCCGTGCGGGGCGACCTCGAACTACCCGCTCGTCCCCGGCGGCGGCTTCGTCGCCCAGTCGGGCTCGAACGGTGTCTCCGGCTATGTGGCCCAGGGCGGCAACGTCGGCACCATCACCTACGTCGAGTACTCGTACGCGGTCTACACGACCGGGTTCCCCGTGGCCAAGGTGCTCAACAAAGGCGGGTACTACGTCGAGCCGACCGCGAAGAACGTGGCGGTGTCGCTGCTGAAGGCGCGGATCAACGAGAACAGTTCCTCGCCCGGCTATCTGACGCAGATCCTCGACGACGTCTACAACGACAGCGACCCGCGCGCCTACCCGCTCTCCAGCTACAGCTACATGATCATCCCGACGAAGCTGGAGTCGAACTTCAACGCCCAGAAGGGCAAGACCCTCGGCGCCTTCGCGTACTACTTCCTGTGCCAGGGGCAGCAGCGGGTCGACAACCTCGGCTATTCGCCGCTGCCGATCAACCTGGTGCAGGCGGGCCTGAACCAGGTCCGCAGGATTCCCGGGGTCGACGTCGAGCGGATCAACATCAAGGACTGCCACAACCCGACCTTCTCCTCCGACGGCACCAACACCCTGGCCAAGACGGCCCCTTACCCGCCCGCCTGTGACAAGAAGGGCGCGTCCCAGTGCTCGACCGGCACGGGCGGTGCCAAGACCCCGACCCAGGTCGGGGGTGGGTCGGGCGGCGGAGGAGCCTCCGGCGGCGGGGGCGGCTCCGGTGCGGGCTCCGGCGGGTCGGCCTCGGGCGGTTCGGGCGGTTCCGGCAAGGGCGGAACGTCCTCGGGGGCGTCCGGTGGCTCAGGCGGTGCCGGGAGCGGTGGCGCCTCCGGAACCCCGGCTGCCGCAGGCGGGGCCTCGATCGACCCGGACACCGGGCAGGTCATCGCGGCGAACGGCGCCTCGGCCGACGGTGCGGGCGCCGACGCGTTCGCCGTGCCGGTCAACACCTCCCGGAGCATCGGCAGCGGCACACGCACCGTGCTCATGACGCTCGCCGGAGTGCTGCTGCTGGGGGTCACGGTCGGGCCGCCGCTGCTGAGCCGGCGGCTGAAGCGGGGCGCTCCGCTGGGAGGGCAGCGATGAGGCGTCGACTGTCTGCGGCGCCGTCATGGCTGGTCGCGCCCCGCGGCGGAGCCGCATATCGATACAGACCCGCGCCCCTTTGGGGCGCCGCGGTACGGCGATTTCTCGCAACCTCACTCGCCGTTGCCGTCACCCTGTTCTCGGCGATCGGGGTTGCCGTGCTCGCTTCGGCGCCCCGGCCCGCCGAGGCCGCCGACGCCGGATCCGCGGTGACCGTCTCCGGCAAGGGCCCGTACGCGGACCTGAAGCTCACCGTCAGCCAGACCCGCAACCTCGTCGACCAGGTCGTCAGGATCTCCTGGAAGGGCGCCGCCCCCACGGTCTCCGACACCACGTACGCCGCCGACTATCTGCAGATCATGCAGTGCTGGGGCGACAGCGGCGACGGCCCCGACCCCGAGCAGTGCCAGTTCGGCGGCTCCTCCGCGCTGGGCGCGGGCGCCGGCAGCCAGGCCGCGGGCGCGTACACCAACACCCGGCAACTGACGTACGGCACCCTCAAGGACCCGGGCCAGCAACTGCCGCCGGCGAGCGGCTCGGGCATCTCGTACGTTCCCTTCCGCTCCGTGACCGGCGATGTGAGCAAGAAGGGCAACTGGAACGAGTTCTACGACGTCAACACCACCAACGAGGTCCCCTACGCCCGCACCGGCCCCGACGGCACCGGCGAGGTCTACTTCGAGACCCAGACGGGCCTGGAGGCACCCGGCCTCGGCTGCGGCGAAGTGCCCGCCGGGGCCTCCGGCGCGACCTCCGGGCGCACATGCTGGCTGGTCGTGGTGCCGCGCGGCGAGAGCGAGGTGGACGACACCTCGTACACCTCCCAGCCCAGCGGCCTCCTGCAGTCCTCGCCGCTCAGCGCGAGCAACTGGAAGCACCGTCTCGTCCTGCCGCTGAACTTCGAACCGATGGGCAGCTTCTGCCCGATCGGCGCCGACGAGCGGGGCACGCTCGGCAACGAGATCGCCGCCGAGGCCATCACCCGCTGGCAGCCCGCCCTGTGTCAGTCCGCGAACAAGACGATCTACGGCTACGCCCAGGTCACCGACGACACCGCCCGCGCCAAGCTGGTCTCCGGCTCGCCCGGCATGGTCTTCCTCGGCCGTCCGGCCACCGGCGACCAGATCCCGCCCGGACAGCGTCCCGTCTACGCGCCCCTGGCACTGTCCGGACTGACCATCGGCTTCTTCGTCGAGAGCCAGGCGGGATTCGGCGCGCCCGCCGCGGTCAGGGCACGCGACGGAAGACGGCTGACCTCGCTCGATCTCACCCCGCGCCTGGTCGCCAAGCTGCTCACCGAGTCGTACCAGGACGGCAACTCACGCTTCGCGCAGAGCACCGGGACCAACCCCTTCAACCTGGCCCGCGACCCGGAGTTCCTCAAGTACAACCCCGCCTACAAGGACCTGGACTTCCTCGGCAACCTCGGTGACGTGCTCGTGCCCGAGCCCCTGTCCGACGCGGCGTGGGAGCTGTGGAGCTGGGTGAAGAGCGACCCGGCCGCCCGCGAGTTCCTGAGCGGTACGCCCGACAACGAGGGGCGGTACGGGGACCAGGGCTTCTCGGGGATGAAGGTCAACCCGCACTACAAGGGCCTCGCGCTGCCGCGGGAGGAGTTCCCGAAGAGCGACCCGTTCTGCCAGGAGTTCGCCGACCACCCCGACCACCCGCTGTGCATCCAGGACAAGCACCCGTACGCCACCGACCTGCACGCCGCGGCCCGCGCCGCCGCGCGCGGAGACACCCTGGCCCGCACCAGCTGGGACAACACCGCGACGCCGCCCGGCTACAAGAAGGACCCGCCGCAGCCCACCGGCAAGCGGGCCGTCCTCGCCCTGACCGACACGGCGACCGCCGCGCGCTACGGCCTGGTGACGGTGAGGCTCCAGAACGCGGCCGGCCGTTTCGTGGCCCCCGACTCCCGCGGACTGCTCGCCGGGCAGGCCGCCATGAAGCCCAGCGGCGTCAGCGGGGTGACGATCCCCGACCCGGCCACGAAGAGCCCGAGCGCCTACCCGCTCACCCTCCTCACCTACGCCGCGACCGTGCCCGAGAAGCTCACCAAGCAGGAGGGCGGGGACTACGCGGCCCTGCTGCGGTACGCGGCGGGCTCCGGACAGCGGCCCGGCGTGTCGGAGGGCACCCTGCCGGAGGGCTACGCCCCGCTGCCCGCCGGCCTGCGCACCCGCACCCGCGACGCCGCCCAGGCCATCGCCTCCCGGGCCGGTACCTCGCCGGCGGGATCGGCGGCCGGCGGCACGGCGGGCGGAACGGACTCCGGCGGTTCGGGTTCCGGTGGTTCGGGCTCCGGCGGCGCGGGAGGCGGGGGTGTGTCGGGCTCGGGCGGTGCCTCGGTCGGTGGCGCCGGGGCGTCCGGCGAGTCGTCCGGCAAGGCCGCCGGGGCCGCCGGGGCCTCTCCGTCCGTCTCCGCGAGCGGCACACCGTCGGGTTCGCCGTCCGCGGCGCCGGCCGCCGCCTCCGACAGCCCGCTGCTGCGCACCCCGGCCTGGGCGCTCGGCGCCGTGCGCTACGCCCTTCTGATCGCCCTGGTCACCGGCCTCGCCGCCGCGGTCTGCGGCCCGCTCCTGCCGAGGGCCGTGCCGCGACTCGCCGCCGGGATCGCGGCCTGGCGCGCCAGGGACAAGACGTCCGCCGGCCGAGGGAGGTGATGCCCGCACCCGACACACCGACAGGTCCGCGCCAACGAACTGTCCGAAACACCGCGCCGGGCACCACCACCCGGCGCAAGCCTAATCGAGAGGTACAGCACGTGAACAAGAGAATGGCCGCCGTCGCCGCCGTGGGTCTCGCCGGCCTGGTCACCGGCACCCTCAGCGCCACCCAGGCCTCCGCCGACCCCTCCGGCACGCCCACCTACCGTCAGCTCTCCGGCGTGGGGTCCGACACCACGCAGGACGTGATGAACGGGATGGCCCAGGCCATCACCATCAACGGCACCAAGGTCATCGGCTCGTACGACGCCACCGGCTCGGCCCAGATCACCACCAAGGACCCGGCCACCACCCCGGGCTGCACCATCGCCCGCCCGAACGGCTCCGGCGCCGGCCGCACGGCCCTGTCGAACTCGCTGCAGGCGGGCAACGGCTGCCTGGACTTCTCCCGTTCCTCCAGCCTCAACCTGGCCGCCGCCAGCCCGGGCCTGACGTACGTCCCGTTCGCCGTGGACGCCGTGAGCTACGCGATCACGCCCACCAGCACCATTCCGCGCAAGCTCTCGCTGGCCGACCTCAAGGCCATCTACCGCTGCGACCCCAACTACGTGGGCAGCGCCCCGAACTACAGCCTCACGGTGTACCTGCCGCAGGCCGGGTCGGGCACCCGCAGCTTCTGGGAGTCCCAGATGGGCATCACCGACGCCGACGTGGTCGCCGGTGTCTACCCCTGCATCAAGGACACCAAGAACGGTGCCCCGGTCCAGGAGCACGACGGCCGCGTCCTCGACGACAAGTCGATCGCCCCGTTCTCCATCGCGCAGTACAACTCGCAGTCCTCCCAGACGATCGCCGACCTCCGCGGCCGGGCCATCCTCGGCACGATCGACGGTCTCGCGCCGACCGTCCTCAACACCAACTTCGGTGTGAAGCGCGACGTCTACAACGTCATCCCGACCAGCAAGATCGGCACGGCGCCGTGGAGCACGGTCTTCGTCGGCTCGAACTCCCTGATCTGCCAGCAGACCCAGGTGATCAACACCTACGGCTTCGCGGCCAACGCCAACTGCGGCGACACCAGCAAGCAGACCCCCTGACCCGACGCTTCTCGGTTCCTCTTCTGAAGGAGAGCACGACAGTGCTGAAGAAGACTCTCTCGCGGGCCCTGACGGGTGGTCTCGCGAGCCTGGTCGCCGTGCTGGCGGGCGGCCTGATGCTGGCGCCCTCCGCGCAGGCCGCCGACCTCGGCACGGCCGCGGTCACCCCGGCGACCGGCAGCGACACGTCCAGCATGACACTGACCACCTCGGGTGCCTGCCCGGACAACGCCACCAACGTCATCGTCTCGGTGACCGGTTCGGGCTTCCCGGCCGGCGGCCAGAACGTGGTCGGCAACTCGCCGATCACCACCTACGGCACGGCGGCGAGCGGCGGACTTGTCATCCCGCTGTCCCAGACCATGCGGGACTACGCCAACACGGCCGGTTTCACCAACCTGACCGGCAAGTACACGTTCGTCGTCACCTGCCGTACGGCGTTCAACGCCACCAGCCTCGGTGACTTCCCGGCCTCGGTGTGGTTCACGTCCAACACGGCGTACCAGAACACCGACCCGGCCGCGCAGACCGACACCACCACCTCCCTCGCCGTCTCCCCGGGCGGCCCGGTCCAGGCCGGCACCGCCGTGACGCTGACCGCGAACGTCGCCCCCGCGGGCGCGGCGGGCACGGTCCAGTTCCGCGACAACGGCCAGGCGCTCGGCGCCCCGGTGACCGTCTCCGGCAGCCAGGCGCAGCTCACCACGAGCACCCTGGGCGTCGGCAGCCACTCGCTGACCGCCGTCTTCACCCCGTCCAGCGCCGCCTACAACGGCTCCACGTCCAGCGCGGTCGCGTACGCCGTCCAGGCCGGCCCCGCGACCGCCACGACCACCGCGCTGGCCGTCTCCCCGGCCGGTACGGCGGACAAGTTCAGCCCGGTCAGCATGACGGCCTCGGTGTCGCCCGCCTCGGCGGCCGGTTCCGTGAAGTTCCAGGACACCGTGGGCACCACCACGACCACGCTGGGCACGGTGCAGGTCGTCGGCGGACAGGCGTCGTTCTCCACCAGCAGCCTGGCCGAGGGCGACCACTCCTTCACGGCGGTCTTCGTCCCGGCGGACTCCGCCGCGTACACCGGCTCCACCTCCGGCGCGGTCCCGTACCTGATCGGCGCCTTCAAGGGGGTCACCGCCTCCCAGGACATCACCACCACCGTGGAGTCGGGTGCCCTGGTCATCAGCGTGGACAACCCGCACGTCACGCTGCCCTCCCCGCAGCTCAACGCCAACGGTGACCTGCTCACCACCGGCGGCGCGATCAACGCGGTCACGCTGACCGACACCCGTGCCGGCAACCCCGGCTGGACGGTCAGCGGCCAGGTGACCGACTTCTCCGACGGCGGCTCGCACACCATCAACGGTCAGAACCTGGGCTGGACCCCGAAGGTGACCGACAAGGGCGCGTCCCAGACCGTCACCGCCGGTTCGGCGGTCGCCGCCGCCCAGGGTGTCGCTCCCGCCGACGCGGGATCGGCCGGCCTCAAGTCCTCCCGCTCCCTCGCCAACGGCACCGGTCTGGGCACCGCCCACCTCGGCGCCGACCTGGCCCTCAACGTGCCGACCTCGACCGTGGCCGGCACCTACACCGCGACGCTCACCCTCACGGCCATCTGACCCGGGCGGACGGCTGACGGGGCGGAACCTCCACTCCCTCTGAGGATCCGCCCCGGGCCGGGACGGGAGACCCCTCCCGTCCCGGTCACCTCCACTCACCCCGTCACCTTGGCCCACTCGGCCACCTCCACTCACCCGTGCACCGGTCCCGCCCGCGCCCGAACGGACGACCCGACATGATCACGACCTCAGCCCGCCGCATCGCCGCCGTCCTGGCCGCCTGCCTCCTCGCCGTCCTCCCGGCCGCGACCGCGTCGGCCACCGCGCCGGGCGACGGGGGGCGGACGGGCACGGGGCGTACGACGTTCGGTGTCCAGCCCTCGTCCGCGAAGAAGCCGGACGCGCGGCCGAACTTCTCCTACGGCGCCACTCCGGGCGCCGCCGTCAAGGACCACATCGCCGTCTTCAACTACGGCACCAGCGCACTCACGTTGAGGGTCTACGCACAGGACGCCTTCACCACCGCCGACGGCGGCTTCGATCTGTTCGCGGCCCAGCACAAACCCACGGGCGCCGGCTCCTGGATCAAGCTCCGCAGGAACCAGGTGAAGGTCCCGGCCCGCTCCCACGTCATCGTGCCCTTCACGCTGACCGTCCCGCAGAAGGCGACCCCCGGCGACCACACGGGCGGCATCGTGGCCTCGCTGTCGGCCGCCGGCGCCGACACGAAGGGCAACAAGGTCGCGGTCGACCAGCGGGTCGGCGCGCGCGTCTACCTCCGGGTGGCCGGCGAGCTCACGCCCCGGCTGGCCGTCGAGGACCTTCACACGGCCTACCACGGCACCGCCAACCCCTTCGGCTCCGGCTCCGCGACGGTGACGTACACCATCCGCAACACCGGCAACGTGCGGCTGGCAGCCCGTCAGGCGGTCGGCGTCCGCGACGGGATGGGCGGCGCGGCGAAGGTGGCGAGGCTCCGTGACCTCCCCGAGCTGCTGCCGGGCGACGCCGTGAGGATCACGACGTCGGCCACCGGCGTCCTCCCCGCGTTCCGGGACACCACGACGGTCACCGTCGACCCCGAGCCGGTGCGCGGCGACATCAAGCACCGCATCCTGCCCCGCGTCACCCGCACCGGAGCCTTCTCCGCCGTGCCGTGGGGCCTGCTGGTCCTGCTGCTGGTGCTCGCCGCGGCCGCCACGGTGCTGCTGCTGCGCCGCAGGCGACGCCGGAGGGCCACGACCGGGGGCGTCAAGCCCGTACGCAAGGCATCCGGCGCGAAGTCCGGTACGAAGTCCGGCGCGACCTCGGGCGCGAAGTCCGGCGCGACGTCCGGTGCCAAGCAGGCCGTCGGTCTGGCCGCCGTGCTGCTGGCCGCCAGTGGGGCCGTACTCGGCACCCCGGCCGACGCGCGGGCCGCGGACGCCGGGAAGCTCGCGGTCACCCCGGGCAAGGGCAGCGACACCCAGCCCCTCACCCTCGTCGCCGGCGCTTCCTGCCCCGCGAAGACCGTCAACGTCATCGCCCGCGTCACCGGAGCGGGCTTCCCGCGCGGCGGGCAGATCGTCGTCGGCAACGCGCCCCTCGCCACGTACCCGAAGGCTCCGGGCGGCGGTCCGGCGGTCCCGCTGACGTACACGATGCGGGACTACGCCAGCACAGCGGGGTTCACCACCCTGCGCGGCACCTACACCTTCACCGTCAGCTGCCTCAAGGGCCCCTTCGACCTGACGAGCCTGCGGGACTTCAAGGGCTCGCTGCGGTTCACCGGGAAGACCGCGTACCGGGACGGCACCGAGGTCGCGTTCCCCAAGGCCGCGGTCCCGAAGGGCCCGGCACCCGCGGCGACGGCGTCACCCGGGCAGTCCGGGCAGTCCGGGCAGTCCGGGGAGTCCGGGGAGTCCGGGCAACTGCCGGGGCTGCCCGTGCCGCCGTCCACGCCCGACGGCTCCGGCGCGCCCGGCGCCGCGCCCCTCACCGCAGCGCGGACGAGCGCCGCCCGAGACTCCTCCGGCACCTCGCTCACCGCCTTGTCGGTGGGCGGATTCGCCGTCTGTCTGCTGGCGCTCCTGACCGGCGTCGGCTTCTGGGCGCGGGGACGCCGGGCCCGCACCGAGCGATCGAACACCACCGCCACCACGTCCTGATCCACTGCCAAGGAGAGAACACCGTGTCCTTCACACTCCACAGACCCCGGATGTCCCGGGCTGCCGCCGTCCGGGCCGGATCGCTGATCGCGGCCTGCGGCACGGCGGGGCTGATCGTGACCGCCGCGACCGTCGCCCAGGCGTCGGCCGCCGAGGCCCCCGGCAAGATCGAGGTGACGCCCGCCACCGGCACCGACACCAGCGGGATCACCCTCACCACGTCGGCGGCCTGCCCGGCCGAGGCGACCAATGTCATCGTCGCCGTGAAGGGCTCGGGCTTCCCCGCCGACGGCCAGAACGTGGTGGGCAACTCGCCGATCAACGCCTACCAGGCCGCGCCGAACGGCGGCATCGCGGTTCCGCTGACGCAGACCATGCGGGACTACGCCAACACGGCCGGCTTCTCCAAGCTGGAGGGCCGTTACGACTTCACCCTGACCTGCCGTACGGCCTTCAACGGCACCAGCCTCGGCGACTTCACCGCGCCGATCTGGTTCACCTCCAACACCGCCTACCAGACCAACGACCCGGCCGGCCCGAGCGGCTCTCCGTCCACCTCGTCCTCCGCGACCCCCACGGACACGGCCACGCCGACGGACACGGCCACGCCGACGGACACCGGCCTGCCCTCGGACAGCACGGATCCGACCGACACGTCCACGCCCACCGACACCGCCACCCCGACGGACACGTCCGGGGCCGACGGCGGCTCCACGGACGGCGGTACCACGGGCGGCGGCTCGCAGGACGTCTCGACCGACGTCAGCGGCGGCTCGTCCGGGAGCGGTTCGGGCGGCGGCAAGGGCTCCCTGGCGTCCACCGGTGTCGACGCGGGCGCGCTCGGCGCCGTGTCGGCCGCGCTGGTCCTCGCGGGCGTCCTCGTGGTCCGCCGGGCCCGCCTCCGCGAGGACTTCCCCGCCACCACGACCGACACCGGCACCGACATCCACGACGCCTGAGCCTGGGAGAGACGACACACCATGCATTTCAAGGCCGTACGCCGCCTGCTGGCGGCCACCCTCGTGTCCGTGCTCGCCACCGGCGCCCTCGCGCTGGGCGCGGGCGGCGCCGAGGCCGACGTCCTCGGCTCGATGGAGGTGTCCCCCGCCACCGGCACGGACACCAGCGGAATCACCCTGACCACGGCCGCACCCTGCCCCGACCCGGCGACCAACCTCATCGTCGCGGTGAAGGGCTCGGGCTTCCCGGCCGACGGCCAGATCGTCGTCGGCAACTCGCCGACCAGCGCGTACCAGGCCGCGCCGAACGGCGGCATCGTGGTGCCGTTGACGCAGACGATGCGGGACTACGCCAACACGGCCGGTTTCTCCACCCTCCAGGGCCGCTACGACTTCACGCTGACCTGCCGGGGCGCGTTCGGCTCGACGGCGTACGGCGACTTCACCGCGCCGATCTGGTTCACCTCCAACACCGCCTACCAGAACAGCGCTCCACCCACCGCCACGACCACCACGTTCGCGGCGAGCCCGGCGAGCCCCGTCGTCCAGGGCACCTCCGTGAAGCTGACGGCGACCGTCGCACCGGCGACCGCGGCCGGCACGGTGCGCTTCCTCGACGGAGCCGGACAGCTCGGCAGCCCGGTCGCCGTGTCCGGCGGAACGGCCACCCTGACCACCAGCACCCTGGCCGTCGGCACCCACACCCTGAAGGCCGCGTTCACACCGTCCGACGCGGCGGCGTACGGCGCCTCCGTCTCCGCGCCGCTGTCGTACACGGTCAAGATCAAGCCCCCGGCGGTCGTCACGCCCGCGAAGGTGACCGGCACCGTGCGGGTCGGCTCCAAGGTGACCTGCTCGGTGTCGTTCAGCGGCGCGACCTCCGTGTCGTACGCCTGGCTCCGGGACGGCACGGTGATCAGCGGCGCGACCGGGAGCACCCGTACGCTCGTCGCCGCCGACTACCCGCACAAGACCGCCTGCCGGGCGAAGGCCACCAACAGCACCGGCAGCACGACCTCGACCAGCGCGGCCGTGACAGTGGCTCTGGGCCCCGCCCTGAAGAACCTCACCAAGCCCTCGATCAGCGGCACCCACCGGGTGGGCTACCGGCAGACCGCCAAGCCCGGCAGCTGGAACCCGACGGCCACCTCGTACAGCTACGTCTGGAAGCGCGACGGGCGGGCGATCACCGGCGCCACCCACTCGACGTACACCCCGACCCGCTCGGACCGCGGCCACCTGCTCACCGTGACCGTCACGGCGAAGCGCGCCGGATACGCCAAGGGCACCGCCACCTCCGCCTCGGTGAGGATCGGATGACGGCACCCGTGACCTCCCAGGCCGGGCCCGCGACAGCCGACACCGCGTCGGCTTCCGGGCCCGGCCGGGCGCGGCCGGCCCGCACGGCGCGCCACGCGCGGTCGGGCCGCCCGGCCGCCGGCCCCGGACTGCGCGTCGCCGGCGCCGCGCTCAGCATCCTGGCCGCTCTGCTGCTCGGTTTCGTCGCCGACGCGGGCCTGGTCGGCAACCTGCGGCACGCCCGCGACCGGCAGGTCGACTACGCCGGCTTCCGCTCGGCCCTGGCCAACGGGGTCGCCCCCGTCGGGCGGTCGGCGGGAGGCGGCCAGGCTCCGGAACAGGGCGAGCCCGTGGCGCTCCTGGATGTCCCCGCGCTCCATCTGCGTGAGGTCGTCCGGGAGGGCACCACCGCCGAGGACCTGGCCCGGGGACCTGGCCACCGCCGGGACACGCCCCTGCCGGGCCAGTCGGGAGTCAGCGTCATCATGGGCCGCCAGGCCACGTACGGCGGGCCCTTCCGGCGGCTGGGCGAGCTGAGCACGGGTGACACGTTCACCGTGACCACGGGGCAGGGCAAGCACACGTACCGGGTCATCGGGCCGCGCCGGGCCGGCGATCCCCAGCCGCCCGCGCCCGCCGCGGGCCGGGGCCGTCTCACGCTCATCACGGCCGACGGCACCCCGTTCATGCCCCGCGGCGTCCTGCGGGTGGACGCCGACCTGGTCTCGAACGTCCAGCCCACACCGGCGCCCGCCGTCGCGCCCGGTGCCCTGCCGCAGGACGAGACGGCGATGGCCGGGCAGCAGACGGCCTGGCTGGCGCTGGTGCTGTGGGGGCAGGCCCTCGTCCTGGCCGCCGCGGCCCTCGCCTGGGCACACGCCCGCTGGGGCCGGCCGCACACCTGGGTGGTCGGCGTCCCGCTGCTGGGCGCGCTGGGCCTGGCGGTGGCCGACCAGACGTTGCTGCTGCTGCCGAACCTGCTGTGACGCGTGCCGGGGCCCGTGGGCCCTGCCGACCCATGTTCTCCCACTGCCCGTGTTTCCCACCGCCCATGAACCCCGCCGCTGACGAGCCCCCGCTGCTGACGAGCCCCCGCTGCTGACGAAGGACAAGCCGTGACCGACCAGACAACCCGGACCGAGACCGCGACCGCGACCGCGACCACACTTCCCCTCCCGGCAGTCACCGAGACCGGGGGGACGGGGGCCACCGGAGCGACCGGTGCCACCGGGGCCACCGGGGCCTCCCTTGAGGCGCGCCGGATCTCGGCCTGGTTCGGCGACCACAAGGTCCTCGACCGCGTGTCCCTGACCATGCCGGCCGGTCTGGTCACGGCCCTCATCGGCCCGTCCGGCTGCGGCAAGTCGACGTTCCTGCGCATCCTCAACCGCATGCACGAACTGGTCCCGTCCGCCTCGCTCGCGGGCGAGGTGCTGGTCGACGGCAGCGACATCTACGCCCCGGGCCAGCGGCTGACCCAGGCGCGGCGCGCGGTCGGCATGGTCTTCCAGAAGCCGAACCCGTTCCCCGCGATGTCCATCTACGACAACGTCACCGCCGGCCTGAAGCTCACCGGTACGAGGATGAGCGGCGACGGCAAGGACGATCTGGTCGAGGAGTGTCTGGCCAAGGCGGGCCTGTGGAAGGAGGTCAGGGACCGCCTCCGCCAGCCTGGGGGCGCGCTCTCGGGCGGGCAGCAGCAGCGTCTGTGCATCGCCCGCTCCCTCGCCGTACGCCCGAAGGTCCTGCTGATGGACGAGCCCTGCTCGGCCCTGGACCCCACCTCCACCCGCCGGATCGAGGAGACGATCCGCGAACTGGCCCACGAGGTCACCATCGTGATCGTCACCCACAACATGCAGCAGGCCGCCCGGGTCTCCGACCAGTGCGCCTTCTTCCTCGCCGAACAGAACACGCCCGGCGCCGTCATCGAACACGGCCCGACCCCGGCGATGTTCTCCACCCCCTCGGACCCCCGCACCGCCGACTACGTGGAGGGGCGCTTCGGTTAGGCAGGGAAACGACAGGGCCGAGCGCCCTCCCTCCTTAAGGACTCCGCAAAGAATTTCAATACGATACGGTGCCGTATCGAAAGTCCATTAGGGTCGGGCGCATGACTTCTCCTGCCGCCCCGGACCAACGACGGGTCCCGGAAGCCGTGCACAGGCGCCGCTGGGCGATCCTCGGCGTTCTGATGCTGAGCCTGTTGATCGTCGTGCTGGACAACTCGATCCTGAACGTCGCCATCAAGACGATCTCCACGCCCGCGCCGACCGGTCTCGGCGCCACCCAGAGCGAGCTGGAGTGGGCGATCAACGCCTACACGCTCGTCTTCGCCGGGCTGCTGTTCAGCGCGGGGCTCCTGGGAGACCGGCTCGGGCGGAAGAAGGTGCTGCTCGCCGGGCTCGTGGTGTTCGGTGCCGGGTCGGCGCTGGCGGCCCAGTCGGGCTCCCCCGGCGAACTCATCGCGTTCCGTGCCGTGATGGGCCTCGGGGCCGCCTTCGTGATGCCCGCGACCCTCGCCGTCCTGATGAACGTCTTCGAGCGGGACGAGCAGCCGAAGGCCATCGGTATATGGGCCGGTGGCGTCGGACTCGCCATCGCCATCGGGCCCATCACCGGAGGGATCCTCCTCGACCACTTCTGGTGGGGGTCCGTCTTCCTCATCAACGTGCCGATCGTCCTCATCGCGCTGGCGCTGATGCTGTGGCTGGTGCCCGACTCCCGGGACCCGAGTCCGGGGCGCGTCGACCCGGTCGGTGTGGTGCTCTCCGTCGTCGGGCTCGTGCTGCTCGTGTACGGCATCATCAAGGGCGGCCAGCTCGCCGACTTCACGGACGCCACCGTGCTCGCGACCATCGGGGCCGGACTCGCGGTGCTCGCGGCCTTCGTCGTGTTCGAGAAGCGCAGCGACCATCCGTCCATCGACGTCACGTACTTCAAGAACAAGGTCTTCTCGGCGGCGATAGGCGCCATCGCGCTCGTGTTCTTCGCGCTCATGGGCGTGACCTTCTTCTCGGTCTTCTACACCCAGAGCGTGCGCGGCTACACGCCTTTGCAGACCGGTCTGCTGATGCTGCCGCTGGCCGTCGCGCAGATGGTGTTCGCGCCGCGGGCCCGGCTGGTCGTGGACCGGTTCGGCAACAAGGCGGTGTGCACGGCGGGGCTGTTGGTGATCGCGGCGATGCTGGCCGCCTTCGCCACGCTGGAGGCGGACACGCCGATCTGGATCCTCGAAGTGATCTTCTTCTGCATGGGGACCGGCATGGCGCACATCATGACCCCGGTGAGCGTCGTCATCATGCAGGCGCTGCCGCGCGAGAAGGCCGGCTCGGCGTCCGCGCTCAGCAACACCTTCCGCCAGGTCGGCGGTGCACTCGGTATCGCGGTCCTCGGTTCGGTGCTGTCGACGGTGTACCGCTCGGGCATCGAGGACAAGTTGCCGGTTGCCGCCCGGCACGAGGCGGGCGAGTCCATCGAGGCCACCCTCGGCTTCGCCGGGAAGCTCGGCGCCAGGGGCGAGGCGCTGATCGCCCCGGCCCACGACGCCTTCCTGCACGCGATGCACGTGACCGCGCTGTGCGGGGCGGCAGTGGCCGTGTTCGGGGCGGTGGTGGTGGCGCTGTTCCTGCCGGGGAAGGTACCGCAGCCGCAGCAGGCGCCCGGGGAGACGGAACTGGTGACGACGGATCAGTAGGGCGGCGGTGGCGCCAACAGGGCGGAGGGCGGCGGTGGCGCCGTTCGGCGGACGTGAGGGGCCTGTTCGGGCACCGCGTGCCCCTCACGGTCGTTCAGACGGGAGAATTGCCCGACGCCGACGACACAGGGACGGAGCCGATCGTGAGCCTCGCCGACAGCCGAGCCAGGGACGGGAACCCCGGGACTCCCGGGAGTCCCGTCCGGGGACGCCCGCGCAGCGAGGCCGTGGAACGCTCCATCATCGAAGGGGTGATGAGGCTCCTTGAGGACGGCGTGCCGCTCGCGGAGCTGTCCATCGAGCGGGTGGCGCGCACCGCGGGCGTCGGCAAGGCCACCATCTACCGCCGGTGGAGGGGCAAGGAGGAGCTCTTCGTCGACGTCCTGCGCGCGTCCGAACCCCCGGACCCCGTGCTCCCCGGCACCTCCGTGCGCGACGACCTGGTCGCCCTGCTGGAGTCGATGCGCCGGCGCGCCCTGATGAGCCGTTCCTCGGCGATCCTGCACAACGTCCACGCGCAGATGAAGAGCAGCCCGAAGATCTGGGCCGCCTACCACGCCGTCGTGATCGAACCCCGGCGCCGCACCACCTTCGACGTGCTGCGCCGGGGCCGGGAGAACGGCGAACTCCGCGCCGATCTCGACATCGAGCTGATCAGCGACCTGTTCGTCGGCCCGATGCTCGTACGCACCGTCATGCGGCCGGACGCCACACTCGACGAGGCCCTGGCCGAACACATCGTCGACACGGTCCTGGAGGGGCTGCGGCCGGACGGCGGATAACTCTTTCGCTCCCTTTCGCCGCGCTCGTCGTGGCGCCCCATTCACACGTGAGTGACATTTCTCGCAGAGGCATGCGAGCCCCGTCGCCGGGTCGCGATTTCGCTTGAAACTTGAAATGGCGAGCCGTTCCTGAGGCGACGTCACCACACCACCGCTCACAACTCCCGGGGAATGTGCGGGATTCGTCACAGAGCACGTTCTCCGGCCGCCGGTTCGGAACTCCGAACACCGGGATGTTCGTCATCGTGCCCGTACGGCCGTCATGGGACGGCGGGAACGACGGCGATCATCCCCTAGGGTCGTAGGGCGGGTGACGACGTGCACGGCAGGTTGTGAGGCGACGGTATGGCGCAGGCGTTTGTGACGGAGACGGGCAGCGGCGGCTCGGGGTCGGGCCGCGAGGGGTCCCGGTTCCGGCGCCTGTGGGACGGCTGGAGGCGGGACCGGGGCATCTGGCGCCGCGGCGTCGTGATCGCCGCCCTCGCGGTGGTCCTCGCGCTGGTGATGGTGCTGCACGCCCGGATCCCCAACACGATCGGCAACCTCGGCAGCCTCACTGACACGTTTCTGCCGTGGCTCGGCGTGTTCGTGCCGGTGCTCCTGATCCTCGCGCTCGTCCGCCGGTCCGCCACCGCGCTCGTCGCCGTGACCCTGCCCACGATCGTCTGGCTGAACCTCTTCGGCGGGCTGGTCACCGACAAGGCCGGCAGCGGCGGTGAGCTGACCGTCGCCACGCACAACGTCAACGCGGACAACCCGGACCCGTCCGGCACGGCCCGCGACGTGGCCGCGTCCGGGGCGGACGTGGTGGCGCTGGAGGAGCTGACCGAGGAGGCCGTGCCGGTCTACGAGAAGGCGCTGGACCCGACGTACAAGTACCACGAGGTGGTCGGCACCGTCGGGCTGTGGAGCAAGTACCCGATGAGCGGCACCAAGGCCGTCGACATCGAGCTGGGCTGGGAGCGCGCGATGCGCTCGACCGTGACGACGCCGGAAGGACAGGTCGCCGTCTACGTGGCCCATCTGCCCTCGGTGCGGGTGAAGCTGGAGGCCGGGTTCACCGCGCGGCAGCGCGACAAGAGCGCCAACGCCCTGGGCGCCGCCATCTCGCACGAGCCGATCAAGCAGGTCGTCCTGCTCGGCGACCTCAACGGCACGATGAACGACCGCGCGCTCAACGCGGTCACCGCGCAGATGCGTTCCACGCAGGGAGCGGCCGGCAGCGGCTTCGGCTTCAGCTGGCCGGCGTCGTTCCCGATGGCCCGCATCGACCAGATCATGGTGCGGGACGCCGAGCCCGAGGCGTCGTGGACGCTGCCGGCGACGGGGAGCGACCATCTGCCGATCGCGGCGCGTGTGAAGCTCGGCACGTCGGGCTCCTGACCACCCGTCTGAAACTGGGGCCCCACCCGCTGGAATAGTGGGCCGGGGAGAGTTTGTTCCGAAGATGAACATACGATGGAACGAATCCCTCCCTTTGAAAGGTTGCTCCATGCCCCTCGCCCTGCTCGCCCTTGCCGTGGGCGCGTTCGGGATCGGTACGACCGAGTTCGTGATGATGGGCCTGCTGCCCGATGTCGCGGTCGACCTGCGCGTCTCCATCCCCACCGCCGGGCATCTCGTGTCGGCGTACGCGCTGGGCGTGGTGATCGGTGCTCCGCTGCTCGCCGCGGTGACGGCCCGCATGCCCCGCCGTACGGTCCTGATCGCGCTGATGGCGCTGTTCGTCTTCGGTAACGCCCTGTCGGCCCTCGCGCCTGACGAGAACTGGCTGTTGGCCGCCCGTTTCCTGAGCGGGCTGCCGCACGGTGCCTTCTTCGGTGTGGGTGCCGTCGTCGCCACGAGCCTGGTGGCGCCCGAGCGCAAGGCCCGTTCGGTCTCGCTGATGTTCCTGGGGCTGACGGTCGCGAACGTCGCCGGGGTGCCCGTCGCGACGCTGGTGGGCCAGCACCTCGGCTGGCGTGCCGCGTTCCTCGGTGTGAGCGTGATCGGGCTGGCCGCGATCGGCTCCCTGGCGATGCTGCTGCCGCGTGACCACGCGAGCGGTGTGTCGGCCGGTGGCGGTCTGCGCGGTGAACTGGCCGCTCTGCGTTCGCTGCCCGTCTGGCTGGCGCTGGGGACGACGGTCGCCGGTTTCGGTGCCCTCTTCGCCGCGTACAGCTACATCGCGCCCATGCTGACGGCTGCCGCCGGGTACGCGGAGGCGAGCGTGACGCTGCTGCTGGCGCTGTTCGGTGTGGGTGCGACGGTGGGCAACCTCATGGGGGGCCGGCTGGCGGACCACTCGCTGCGCGGGACGCTGTTCGGCGGTCTGGTGTCGCTGGTGGTCGTGCTGGGTCTGTTCCCGCTGCTGATGGAGTCGGCGTGGACGGCGGCGCTCGCGGTGACGCTGCTCGGGATGGCGGCCTTCGCCACGGGTTCGCCTCTGCAGCTGATGGTCATGGAGAAGGCGTCCACCGCTCCGTCCCTGGCCTCCTCCGCCAACCAGGCGGCCTTCAACCTGGCGAACGCCGGGGGTGCGTGGATCGGTGGGCTGACGCTCGCGGCCGGGTTCGGGGTGACGTCTCCCGCGGTCGCGGGGGCGGGGCTGGCTGTGCTGGGGCTCGGTGTCGCGGTCGTGTCGTACGTGGTTGATGTGCGGCGGGGGCTTGTGGTGCGGCCGAGTGGGCCGGGGCGTTTGGTGGCTTCGTATGTGCCGCGGAAGTCCGAGTCGGAGTCGGAGTCGGAGTCGGTGGTGCGCTGAGGGGTCGGTACCGGGGGTTTTCGCCCCCGCCGCCCCTACCCTCCCCCACTCTCGGCTTCGCTCGAGCGGGGGGACCCCCATCATCCCCAGGGGGTCCGCCCCTTCGACCCCGGCCAAGGGGGCTGCGCCCCTGGAGCCCCCATCCTTTCGGGGCTCCGCTCCGGACCCCGTTCGGGGGCCGGCCCCCGGACCCCCGCTCCTCAAACTCCCCCAGCTACCGCTGGGAGGTGCCCCCAAGGGGCTGAATCTTCCGTGCCCTCCGCTCAGGATTCCGGGGTGCGGCGCCTCGGCAGGGTCAAGCCCGGGCGGTCGTCGTGGAAAGGTGTCGTCACCGTTGCCGCGCTTCTGGGCAGCGGTACCGCCTCCAGTACCAGTACGGCGAGGTCGTCGTCGATCGGCTCGGTACTGAAGTCGTGGGCGGCTCGCCGGACCCGTTCCGCGACGGCCTTCGCGCCGAGGCCCACGCATCCGCGCAGTACCTCCGCCAGGCCGTCGTCGTCGTCCAACTGCCGTGTGCCTCTGCGGCGTTCGGTCACCCCGTCGGTCACGCACAGCAGCGTCTCACCCGGTGCCAGGCTGAAGGAGTCGGCCTGGAACTCCGTGTGTTCCTCGATGCCCAGCAGCATCTGCGGGCCCGCGACCGGCGTCACCGAGCCGTCCGTCGCCAGCCGCAACGGTGGCGGGTGCCCGGCGCTGGCTATCGTGCACCGAGCGCCGCCGGCGAACCGGTCGGGCTCCAACTCCCCGTACAGCAGGCTCAGGAAGGGCGAGCCCTCCCGCTCGCCGCGGGGCGTCATGAGCTCGGCCGCCTCCTCCGCCATGGCGAGGTTCAGCCGGTTGAGCAGGGACTCGACGCCGTGGCCCTCACGTGCCAGCAGCCGTACGAGGTGCCGGGTCAGGCCGGTGACGGACATCGCCTCCACGTCATGGCCGGCGACGTCACCGAGCAGGAAGCACCACCGGCGGTCCCCGATCGGGAACAGGTCGTAGAAGTCCCCGCCGACCGTCTGGCCCTCGCCCCAGGGCTCGTAGACGAGCGCCGTGTCGACACCCGGGATGGCGGCGAGGGAGGTGGGGAGCTGCCTGCGCTGGAGCGTCCGGCTGATGCTCGCCTGCCGCGTGTAGTGGCGGGCGGTGACCACCGCCTGGGCCATGCGCCGGGCCACGTCCTCCGCGAGCCGTACGACGGCGTCGGTCAGCCGGAGCAGTCCCCCTCGGCCGATCAGGAGCATGCCGTGGCATCTGCCGCCCGCGACGAGCGGGAACGCCAGCGCCGAGCCGCCCGTGTTCTCGGTGCCTCCCTCCTCGGGCCACGGCCAGGGGACACCGGTCGTGCTCAGCCCGGCGGACGGGCGCTCCTTCTCCAGGGCCAGGCGGAGTGTGCGGATCCGCCGCTCGTCCATGTGCCAGACACGGGAGAGCCGCATCTCGGCATTGTCCGTGGTCAGCCATACGCCGCACCAGTCGGCGAGCCTCGGAACGAGGAGCTGTCCGGCGAGGGCCGCGACCATGTCCTCGTCCAGCTGGCCGGCGAGGAGCTCTCCGGCCTCGGCGAGGAACCACTGTCCTTCACGCTCGGCCCAGTCGGCTCCGCGGCCCGGGAGGTCGCGCGGCAGGGCGGGCCCGGGGACGGGCAGGCCACGACGAGCGGCCTCGCTGAGGGTGCCGGTGAGAGCGCCGGTGACATCTTGCTCCGTGGTGACGGGCGGGGTCGCCGTCGCGCACTCCAGACGGAACCACGTGGCCTCCCCGGTGTCCCGGAAGGTCACCCCCCAGGACTCGGCCAGGGAGCACATCAGCTGACGGCCATAGCCGCGCAGATGGCTCCGTACGCGCTTCCCCTCGCCCTCTCCCTCTCCCTCGCCCTTTCCCTCGTCGAGGCAGCCGGAGGTGCCGCGCTGCAGCACCTCGACCACGACGCCCACGTACCCGGGCCCGGCCCGTGCGGGAGCGGGAGCGGCCGGGGGGCCGGGGCCGGCCTCGAGGCGGAAGGCCACCTCGATCTCGAACCCGGCGTGCGCGACGGCGCTGGTCACCAGCTCACTGACGAGGAGCACGGCGTCGTCGACGGACCGGCCGCTGATCGTCGGCGTCCCCGGGAAGCGCAGTTCGGTCCGCTCGGCGAACACGGCGCGCAGGAACTTGCGCGCCGCCGAGGCCGCCAGCTCGTTGGCGGGTACGCGCATCCGCGCCACGGTCGCACGCGGGTCAAGGGATGAACCCACTGACGCCTCCCTGCCAGATTCGCCACCGATAAATACAGGACGAATGTAGCCTAAATGGGAAGAAATCGTATTTTTGTCCCGAGAAATGTAGCGCCATGGAATCTGCCACCCAGCCCGAACTCACTTCCCCTGAGCCCGAACTGCGGGGGCGGGAGCCCACGGAAATCGGCCCCGAGGCCACAGGTCGGCCCGCTCCCGTCCGGGACGGCGAGTGGGTGCGCGCGGCCGAGCTGCGTCCGCTGCTCGCGGCCATGAATTCCCTTAGTGACGGTGACTTCACCGTACGAACGGGAAATATGCCCGAAGGAATCCTTGCCGAGATCGCGGGGCTGTTCAACCAGGTCGTCACGCGGAACGCGCACCTTGCCTCGGAGCTGGAGCGGGTGCGCCGGGAGGTGGTCCGGCAGGGGCACCTGGACGAACGGCTCGCGGCCAGTCCCGGCCAGGGCGGGTGGACGACGAGCGTGGACGCGGCCAACGCGCTGCTGGAAGCGCTGGCCGTCCCGATCGTGAACGCCACGCGCGTCCTGGACGCGGTGGCGGACGGTGATCTGACGCAGCGCGCCGAGCTGCACGACGGCAGACGCCAGCTCCGCGGCGATCTACGGCGCCTGGGGCGCGGGGTGAACCGCATGGTGGAACAGCTGTCGCTGTTCACCGGCGAGCTGACCCGCGTCTCCCGTGAGGTCGGCACCGAGGGCCGTCTCGGTGGACGTGCCACGGTGCAGGGGCTGTCCGGCGACTGGCGTTACGTGACCGAGGCCGTCAACACGATGGCCTCCCGGCTGACCGCGCAGGTGCGCGACATCGCGGTGGTGACCACGGCGGTCGCGCGCGGCGATCTGGCCCGGCAGGTCACGGTCGAGGCGACCGGCGAGCTGCTGGAGCTGAAGCTCACCGTGAACACGATGGTCGACCAGCTGCGCGCGTTCGCCGACGAGGTGACCCGGGTGTCCCGTGAGGTCGGCACGGAAGGACAGCTGGGCGGCCGGGCCCAGGTGCCGGGCGTCTCCGGGGTGTGGAAGGACCTCACCGACAACGTCAACTTCATGGCGTCGAACCTGACCTCGCAGGTCCGCAACATCGCCCAGGTGACCACGGCGGTGGCCACCGGCGATCTGAGCCAGAAGATCACGGTGGACGCGCGCGGCGAGATCCTGCAGCTCAAGAGCACCGTGAACACGATGGTCGACCAGCTGTCCGCGTTCGCGGGCGAGGTCACCCGTGTCGCCCGCGAGGTCGGCACCGAGGGGCAGCTCGGCGGCCGGGCACAGGTCCGGGGCGTCTCCGGGGTCTGGAAGGACCTCACGGAGAACGTCAACTTCATGGCGGACAACCTCACCTCCCAGGTCCGCAACATCGCCCAGGTCGCCACGGCCGTCGCCCAGGGCGACCTCGGCAAGACGATCACGGTGGAGGCGAAGGGCGAGATCCTGGAGCTCAAGTCGACGATCAACACGATGGTCGACCAGCTGTCCGCGTTCGCCGACGAGGTCACCCGTGTCGCCCGCGAGGTCGGCACCGAGGGCAACCTGGGCGGACAGGCGCAGGTCCGAGGGGTGTCGGGCGTGTGGAAGGAGCTGACGGACAACGTCAACTTCATGGCGTCGAACCTGACCTCTCAGGTCCGCAACATCGCCCAGGTGACCACGTCGGTCGCCAACGGTGACCTGTCGAAGAAGATCACGGTCGACGCGCGCGGGGAGATCCTGCAGCTGAAGGACACCGTGAACACGATGGTCGAGCAGCTGCGCGCGTTCGCCGACGAGGTCACGAGGGTGTCCCGCGAGGTCGGCACGGAGGGACGGCTGGGCGGCCGGGCACAGGTCCGGGGCGTCTCCGGGGTCTGGAAGGACCTCACGGAGAACGTCAACTTCATGGCGGACAACCTCACCTCCCAGGTCCGCAACATCGCCCAGGTCGCCACGGCCGTCGCCCAGGGCGACCTGTCGAAGAAGATCGACGTGGACGCGCGCGGCGAGATCCTGGAGCTGAAGACCACGATCAACACGATGGTCGACACGCTCTCCTCGTTCGCGGGCGAGGTCACCCGTGTCGCCCGCGAGGTCGGCACCGAGGGGCAGCTGGGCGGTCAGGCCCGTGTCGAGGGCGTGTACGGCACGTGGAAGCGCCTGACGACGAACGTGAACGAGCTGGCCCTGAACCTCACCACCCAGGTCCGGGCGATCGCGGAGGTGGCCAGCGCGGTCACCCAGGGCGACATGTCCCGCGCCATCACGGTCGAGGCGGAGGGTGAGGTCGCCGAACTGAAGAACAACATCAACCTCATGGTCTCCAACCTCCGGGAGACCACCCGCGCCAAGGACTGGCTGGAGTCCAACCTCACCCGCATGGCCGCGCTCATGCAGGGCCACCGCGACCTGGTGGAGGTCGCCGACCTGATCCTGCGCGAGCTGACCCCGTTGGTGAACGCGCAGTTCGGCGCGTTCTTCCTGGCCGAGGCGGGGGCGGCGCCCGGCAAGGGCCTGCAGTTCATCGCCGGGTACGGCACCGACCAGGCCGGCGGGGGCAGCCCGCTCCCGGGCACCGGCACGCCGGGCCGGGGACTGATCGCACAGGCCGCGCAGGAGAAACAGCGCATCATCATCATGAACGCCCCGCCCGACTACATCACCATCAACTCGGGGCTCGGCACGGCCCGCCCGGCCAGCATCGTCATCCGGCCCGTCCTCTTCGAGGACCAGGTGCTCGGAGTGATCGAGCTGGCCTCGCTCAGCAAGTTCAGCGATGTGCACCTGGCCTTCATCGACCAGTTCGCCAACACGATCGGCGTCTCGATCAACACGATCATCGCCAACTCGCGTACGGAGTCGCTGCTGTCGCAGTCCCAGCGGCTCACCTCCGAGTTGCGTGAGCGGTCGGACGAACTCCAGCGCTCCAACGCCGAGTTGGAGGAGAAGGCCGCCCTGCTCGCGACCGCCTCGCAGTACAAGTCGGAGTTCCTCGCGAACATGTCCCACGAACTGCGCACACCGCTCAACTCGCTGCTGATCCTGGCCCGGCTGCTCGCCGACAACCCCGACGGGCACCTGACCGAACAGGAGGTGCAGTTCGCGACCACCATCCACCGCTCGGGTTCGGACCTGCTCCAGCTGATCAGCGACATCCTCGACCTGTCGAAGATCGAGGCCGGGCGGATGGACGTACGCCCGAAGACGCTCCCGCTGATCAAGCTGCTGGACTACGTCCACGCGACCTTCCGGCCGCTCACCATCGATCGCGGCCTGGGCTTCGAGATCGCGGTCGAGAAGGAGGTACCGGCCGAGCTGTACTCCGACGAGCAGCGCCTCCAGCAGGTGCTGCGCAACCTGCTGTCCAACGCGGTGAAGTTCACCCACTCCGGCAGCGTGGAGCTGCGTGTCAGCCGGCTGCCGGCGCAGGGGTTCGCCGAGGAGACGCTCAAGGACGCGGAAGCCGTCATCGCGTTCTGCGTGAAGGACACGGGGATCGGTATCGCCCCCGAGAAGCTTCCGATGATCTTCGAGGCGTTCCAGCAGTCCGACGGCAACGCCAACCGCAAGTACGGCGGCACCGGCCTCGGCCTGTCCATCAGCCGGGAGATCGCCGGGATGCTCGGCGGCAAGATCGTCGCCGAGAGCGAGCCGGGTGTGGGCTCGCAGTTCACCCTCTACGTTCCCTCGCACCACCCCGGCTCCCTCGCCGAGCAGGACCCGGGGGAACTGCCCGCCGTCGGTGTCCCGCCCGCCCTTCCCGTGGAGGCCCAGGCGCTGGCGGCGGCCGCCGCCGGGGACGGGTCACCCGAGCACGTGCTCGACAGCGCGAGCGGCCTCGGTACCGGCGTCCTGGCGCCGGCCCCTCTCACGGACGACCAGGAGGGCCGGGGAACCGCGGCGGCCGCGGACAGCCGCGAGGACACCTGGCCGGAGACGACGCGGCTCAAGGAATGGCTCAGGGGCCGCCCCGGACGCGTCCTGGAGGGCCGGCGCATCCTGATCGTCGACGACGACATCCGCAACGTCTTCGCCCTCACGCACGCGCTGGGCCGTGTCGGCGTCACCGTGCGGTACGCGGAGAACGGCCGGGAGGGCCTCGAGGTCCTGGAGCGGTCCCCCGACCTGTCCCTGGTCCTGATGGACATCATGATGCCCGAGATGGACGGATACGAGGCCATCCGCACCATCCGGGACACCCCTCGGCTCGCCCACCTGCCGATCATCGCGCTCACCGCCAAGGCGATGCCCGGAGACCGCGACAAGGCGATCGACAGCGGCGCCGACGGTTACGTGCCCAAGCCGGTGAACGTCGACCGCCTGCTGTCGGTCATCTGCGATCTGCTCGACCCGCAGAGCGACGCTCCGGCACCGGAGGAGGAACCCGGCGTCGTCGACGAACTCGACGAACTGGATGAACTCGACGAACTCGACGAGACGCCGGGCGCCGACGACAGTCCCGACGACCAGCCCGGGGGCACGCCATGAGCACCAGCCACGCCGACCCGAGCAGCATCCTCATCGTCGATGACATGGAGGAGAACCTCATCGCGTTCGAGGCCGTACTCGGCCCGCTGCACCAGCACCTGGTCCGCGCGCGCTCGGGAGAGCAGGCGCTGAAGGCGATGCTGCGCCAGGAGTTCGCGGTCGTCCTGCTGGACGTCCGGATGCCCGGCATGGACGGCTTCGAGACCGCCGCCAACATCAAGCGCCTCGACCAGACCAAGGACGTGCCCATCATCCTGGTGACCGGGTCCGAGGGCGGGGCGGACCACGCCTACCGGGGCTACGCGATCGGAGCCGCCGACTTCATCGCCAAGCCCGTCGACCCGTGGGTGCTGCGCACCAAGGTCAACGTCTTCCTCGACCTGTACCGCAAGAACCGCCAACTGGCGGTGCGCACGGTGACGGGGGACGCGGACCGGCTCACGGAGATCACCGACCGGCTCAGCCGGATCGAGCTGCTGCTGCGCGACAGGCCGGACACCGACCCGCCCGGCCTCGCCGACCGCATCGCGGAGCTGGAACGCGCCGTGGGGACCCTCCTGCCGGATCGCACCGGGACGACCCGGTAGCAGACCCTGTGGAAGCACGCTGCCACGCCGCACGGCAAAGCCCTGTCGGTGACGTGTCGGCGGGCTGTCGGCGGACCTCGGAGGTTGTCGGCGGGCTGTCGGTGGTTTGTCGGTGGGCCCTGACACCGTCATCCACATGACGCGAAACGACAAGAACCCAAGCGGCCGTAAGAACGCCGTCACCGTCCGGGGACTGGTCAAGCACTACGGCGAGACCAAGGCGCTGGACGGCGTCGACCTGGATGTGCGGGAGGGCACCGTGATGGGGGTGCTCGGGCCGAACGGCGCCGGGAAGACCACCCTCGTACGGATCCTGTCCACCCTGCTGGCTCCCGACGCGGGGCAGGCCGTCGTCGCCGGCTACGACGTCGTACGGCAGCCCCGGCAGTTGCGGAAGGTGATCGGGCTCACCGGGCAGTACGCATCGGTGGACGAGAAGCTCCCCGGCTGGGAGAACCTCTACATGATCGGGCGGCTGCTCGACCTGCCCCGCAAGGAGGCACGCACACGTGCCGACGAGCTGCTGGAGCGGTTCTCGCTCACCGAGGCCGCCAAGCGGCCCACCAGCACCTACTCCGGCGGTATGCGGCGGCGGCTCGACCTCGCCGCCTCGATGATCGGGCGGCCCGCCGTCCTGTATCTCGACGAGCCGACCACCGGGCTCGACCCGCGCACCCGCAACGAGGTGTGGGACGAGGTCAAGGCCATGGTCGGTGACGGTGTCACCGTGCTGCTGACCACGCAGTACATGGAGGAGGCCGAGCAGCTCGCCTCCGAGCTGACCGTCGTCGACCGGGGCAAGGTCATCGCCCAGGGCGGTATCGAGGAGCTCAAGGCCAAGGTCGGCGGGCGGACCCTGCGAGTGCGGCCGGTCGATCCGCTGCAGCTGCGGCCCCTCGCCGAGTACCTCGACGACCTCGGCATCACCGGGCTCGCCTCCACCACCGTGGACCCCCAGTCCGGCACGCTCCTCGTCCCGGTCCTCAGCGACGAGCAGCTCACCGCGATCGTCGGCGCCGTCACCGCGCGCGGCATCACACTCGCCTCCATCTCCACCGAACTGCCCAGCCTGGACGAGGTGTTCCTGTCCCTCACCGGCCACCGCGCCAGTGCCCCGCAGGACACCACGCCCGCCGACACCCGCGAGGAGGTCGCCGTATGAGCGCCGCCACCATCACCGACGTCCCCACCACTGCGCCCACCGCCGACGCCCGCATCGGGCTGCGCGGGCACCTGCGGCACACCGGCGCCCTCATCCGGCGCAACCTGCTGTGGATCCGGCAGGACCCCGAGTCGATGTTCGACGCGGTGCTGATGCCGGTCGTCTTCACCCTGCTGTTCGTGTACGTCTTCGGCGGCTCGATCGGCCAGGCGCTCGGCGGCGGGCAGGACGGCTACGTGCAGTACGTGATCCCCGGCATGATCGCGATGATGAGCATGACGCTGTCCCAGGGCGTCGGCACCGGGTTCAGCCAGGACTTCAACTCCGGTGTCATGGACCGCTTCCGGTCCCTGCCGATCGGGCGCGGCTCGGTGCTCTTCGCGAAGATCACGGTGGAGCTGGGGCGGATGCTGTTCGCGACGGCCGTACTGATGGTCGTCGCCCTTCTGGTCGGGTTCGACATCACCAACTGGCCCGGTCTGTTCGCGACCGTGGCCCTGTCCGCGGCGTTCGCCTCGTCGATCATGTGGGTGTTCCTCACCCTGGGCGTGGTCCTGAAGAACGCCCAGTCCGTGCAGGCGATGGGCTTCCTGGTGCTGTTCCCGCTGCAGTTCGGCTCGTCGATCTTCGCGCCGACGCAGTCGATGCCGGGCTGGCTCCAGGCCTTCACCGACTACAACCCGCTGTCCACGCTCGCGGACGCGGCGCGCGGACTGATGGTGGGCGGCCCCGTCGCGCACGACCTGTGGGTGACGCTGGGCTGGTCGGTGGCCATCACGGCGGTGATGGCGCCGGTCGCGATCCACAAGTTCCGTACGAAGAGCTGACGTGGGTCCACGCGCACGGGGGCGTGGAGCCGGACGGCCGGTTCACGACGGTCGGACCAGGGCGGTGGCCTCCTCCACGGAGAGCCCACCGCCCTCGGCGTACCCCGTCTCGTACGCCGCGTCGCCCAGTGCGGCCCGGGCCGCGGACTCGGCCCGGCTTCGGTTCTCGACTTCCATGGGGCTGCAGAAGTGGCCGGGCGGGAGCATCGCGTCGGCGGCGCCCAACAGCCGGGCCGCGTCCGCCGCCCGGCTGCCGCCGTCCATACCGGCGACGGCGATGGCGGCCCCGGTGAGCTGGATGGAGACGAAGTGGGGCGCGATGTTGCGGGTGAGCGGGTCCGCTGCCCGTTCCAGTGCCTCGCTCATCTTGGCCAGGGACTCCTCGTAGCGGCCCTCCAGCGCCTTCAGCCAGCCCTCGACCCCGGTGACGAAGCTGGAGAAGAGCACGAAGTTGACGGCGTCGAAGTCCTCACGCAGCAGCCGGATCTGCTCCCACGCCTCCTCGAACCGCCCGCTGCGGCCGAGCCAGACCGCGAGGAAGAGCCGGGCGGCCGGCAGGGCCTCGTTGGTGCTGCCGTGAGCGCTCTCCAGCACGTCGAACAGCATCTTCTCGCCCCGCTCGGCGTCCCCGCCCTCGAGGAGCGCACCGCCGAGGCGCGCTCTGAGGACACCCAGCTGGGCACGGGCGCCGAGCCGTTCGGCGTACTCCAGGGCCCGTGAGTAGTCCGTGGCGGCGCCCGCGTAGTCGCCGTTGCGCTCCTGGGCCTCGCCTCGCGCGGAGAGGGCCTCGGCCGCGCCCCAGTCGTCGCCGATCCGGGTGAACAGCTCCAGCGCCTCCTCCGCGTCGCGGGTGGCGTCGCCCGCCCAGTCGGTGCGGTTGGCGAGGATGTTGGCCCGCATCTGCAGGGCCGCGGCCAGCTCCCAGGAGTAGCCGAGCTCGCGGCAGGTGTTCACGGTCTCGTTGATGATGGCGCGGGTACGCTCCAGATCGGCGCTGAGCAGGGCGGCGAAGAACCACATGAAGCCGGGGAAACGGCAGGTCTGCGGCTGGCCCGGCCGGTAGGTCTCGCTGATGACGCGCAGCTTCTCCTTGGCCTCGGGGGTATCCCAGGCCGACACGTCCAGGTCCATGCCGGCGAGGTGGATGAGGTGCACGCCGCGGCGGGCCTCGGCGAGGACCTCGGGGGACAGCGGTGGCGGACTGTCGGTGAGACGATCGAGCAGGTCCGGGGCGGGGCGCGGGGGTGCGGTGAAGGGGTCGGGGCCGAGCTCCTTGACCTCGGTGGACCAGGTGCGGGCCTCGCTGCGCAGATCGCGCATCTGCCAGTACCAGCACAGTGACAGCACCAGGCTGAGAGCCTCCTGCTCGTCGCGCTCGGCGACGGCGTGCCTCAGGGCGCTGCGGATGTTCTCGTACTCCAGCTCCAGCAGCGCGATCGCCGCGCGCTGGCCGGGGCCGCGCAGCAGCGGGTCGGTGGTGCGGGCGAGTTCGCGGTAGTACGTGAGGTGGGCGCGCTCGGCCGCGGCCCGCGCACCCACGTCGTGGAGCCGCTCGCGCGCGTACTCGGCGACGGTCTCCAGGAGCCGGTAGCGCATCGCGCCGTCGTCGGTGGGGCTCGCCGCCACGAGGGACTTGTCGACGAGCGAGCCCAGTGCCTCCAGTGCGGCGGCGCCGCAGACGGCCTCGGCGGCGGCCAGGTCGCAGCCGCCCGCGAACACCGACAGCCGCCGCAGGACGTCCCGTTCGTCCTCGTCGAGAAGGTCCCAGGACCAGTCGACGACGGCCCGCAGGGTCTGCTGGCGGGGCAGGACGGTCCGGCTGCCGCTGGTGAGCAACCGGAACCGGTCGTCGAGCCGCACCGCTATCTGACGCAACGTCAGCATCCGGAGCCGGGCGGCCGCCAGCTCGATGGCGAGCGGCAGGCCGTCGAGACGCCGGCAGATCTCCTCGGCCGCCTCCGGGTCCTCCGCGGGGTCGAAGCCAGGGCGGGCGGCGGCGCCGCGGTCGGCGAGCAGCCGCAGCGCGTCCGGCCGCGCCAGTGGTTCCACGGGACGCAGCAACTCCCCCGGTACGCCGAGGGGTTCACGGCTCGTGGCCAGGACGGTCAGTCCGGGGCAGCGCTCCAGCAGCCGCTCGGTCAGACGCGCCGCCGCGTCGATCACGTGCTCGCAGTTGTCGAGGATGAGCAGCATGCGGCGCCTGCCGCAGTGCTCGACGAGACGGCTGACCGGGTCGTCGTGCCGGTCGGTCACCACCCGCATCTCCTCGGCGCCCGCGCCGCGCAGCACGGTCTCACGGGCGCCCATGGCGGTCAGGACGGCCTCCGGGACGTTCTCCGGGTCGTCGACCGGGGCGAGTTCGGCCAGCCAGACGCCGTCGGGGACGGCCTCGGCGACGGCCTCGCCGGCCTCCTGCGACAGACGGGTCTTGCCGGCGCCTCCGGGGCCCAGCAGCGTCACGAGCCGGGCCGCCGTCAGGTCGCCCCGGATGGCGTCGATGTCGGCGTCCCGGCCGACGAAGGAGGTGAGGCGGGCGCGGAGGTTGCCGGGCTTGTGGATGTCGCCCCCGCCGCCCCTGCCCGTCCCATCCTGTCCCTGGGGGCTGCGCCCCCAGACCCCCGCAATCGGCCTTGCGGCCTCGTCCTCAAACGCCGGACCGGCTGAAGAGTCAGCCCCTCCGGCGTTTGAGGAGCGGGGTCCGGGGCGGAGCCCCGGATGGGGGTCCCCCCGCTCGAGCGGAGCCGAGAGTGGGGGAGGGACGGGTAGGGGCGGCGGGGGCGAGGAAACCCCCCTCAGCAACTCCCCGTGCAGCGCCCTCAACTCGGCGCCGGGATCGGTGCCCAGCCGGTCCACCAACCGCTGCCGTACGTCCTCGTACGCGGCCAGCGCCTGCGCCGTACGCCCCGCGTCCCGCAGCGCCCGCAGCCGCAGGGCCTGGAGGGGCTCGTCCAGCGGGTGGGCGTCGCTGAGCGCCGCGAGCTCGGGAAGGTGCTGCTCGGCCTGGCCCAGGGCGAGGGCCGCCGTGAGCCGGGCCCGGCGGGCGTCGAGCCGCCGGGCCTCCCAGCGGCCCGCCACGGCCGTACGGTCGGGAAGGTCGGCGAGGGCCGGCCCCTGCCAGAGGTCCAGGGCGTCGTCCAGCACCCCGGCCGCCTTCGCCGCGTCCCCGTCGGCCAGGGCGCGCGTCCCCTCGCCGACGAGCCGTTCGAAACGGTGGAGGTCGACGTCGTCGGCGCCCGCGACCAGCCGGTAGCCGCCGTCGACCGAGGCGACCGAGTCCGGCCCGAGCGCCCTGCGCAGCCGGCCGACGAGCGCCTGCACGGCGCCGGACGCGTCCGCGGGCGGGTCGTCGTCCCACACCTCGTCGACCAGCCGGCGCACGGGAACCGTACGCCCGGGCCGAAGGGCGAGCACGGTCAGCAGGGCACGCAGTCGTGCTCCGCCGACCGGGGCGGAGGTGCCGTCGGGCAGGAATGCCTGGGTGGTGCCGAGGATGCGATAGCGCACAGGGCCATTGTCTCTGGTCGGCTCGGCATCTCTTGCGGGTTTTATGTCCCCGTGAACCGGGAGTAACCGCCGACCAGGGGTCCGGCCGGTGACATGACGGCCGCCAGGAACCCGGGACGGCCCCCAGGACGTTGCCCCCTCAGCACCCGGTACGGTCGACCCGCACACCCCCGCACCGGACATCGCATCATCGGCCCACACCAGGGAGCACACCCCATGACCACCGCCGCGTCCCGCCGGAGCGACCGGAGGATCAGCCCCGTCTTCCTGGGCATCGTGGCCGTGATGGCGGTCACGGGCTGGGCCACGTGGACCGGGTTCGCCGAGCAGCCCGGGATCGCTGTCTTCCTCTTCGTGACGGCGGCCTGGATCGTCTCGCTCTGTCTGCACGAGTACGCGCACGCCCGCACGGCCCTGCACAGCGGGGACATCTCGATCGGCGCGAAGGGGTACCTGACCCTCAACCCGCTCAAGTACACCCACGCGCTGCTCAGCATCGTGCTGCCCGTCCTCTTCGTGATCATGGGCGGGATCGGTCTGCCCGGCGGCGCGGTGTTCATCGAGCGCGGGCGCATCCGGGGCCGCTGGAGGCACAGCCTGATCTCGGCGGCGGGCCCGCTGACCAACGTGGCGTTCGCCGTCGTCTGCACGGCGCCGTTCTGGCTGGACGCACTGGACGGCGTCCCGGAGGCGTTCCAGTACGCGCTGGCCTTCCTGGCGCTGCTCCAGGTCACGGCCGCGATCCTGAACTTCCTGCCGGTGCCGGGTCTGGACGGCTACGGGGTGATCGAGCCCTGGCTGTCGCACAAGGCCCGCCGCCAGATGGAGCCGCTGGCGCCGTTCGGGCTGCTGCTGGTGTTCGCCGTGCTGTGGATCCCCCAGGTGAACGGCGTGTTCTTCGACGCGGTCGACGCGATCCTGCGGGTCCTGGGCATCGGCGACCTCGAGACGTACTGCGGCCAGGACCTGTACCGCTTCTGGCAGGAGGGCAGCGGCGTGTGCGTCACTCGGTGACGGATCCGCGGCCCGTCCTCGTCATCCTCGCCCGCCGCGCGTAGTACCACGTCATGTTGGACGACAGCCCTGCCAGCAGCACCCACACGATCCCCAGCCAGCTGCCCTGGACGAAGGAGACCACGGCGGCGGCCACGGAGAGCAGGCAGAAGGCGAGGGCGAACAGGGCGAGGCGGGGCATGGGGGTCGGCTCCTGGGAGAACGGTCGGACGAGGTACGGACGTGACAGCTACGGCGTCCAGTGTCCCCCATGCCCGTCGGCGTCCTAGACGTCGGTCAGCCTGAGGCCCGCGTGGGCCTTGTAGCGCCGGTTCACGGAGATCAGGTTGGCGACCAGGGACTCGACCTGGTGGGCGTTGCGGAGGCGGCCCGCGAAGATGCCGCGCATGCCGGGGATGCGGTTCGCGAGCGCCTGCACGATCTCGACGTCGGCCCGCTCCTCGCCGAGCACCATCACGTCCGTGTCGATCTCCTCGATCTCCGGGTCCTGGAGGAGGACGGCGGAGAGGTGGTGGAAGGCGGCGGTGACCCGCGAGTCCGGCAGCAGGGCGGCGGCCTGCTCGGCGGCGCTGCCCTCCTCCGGCTTCAGGGCGTACGCGCCCTTCTTGTCGAAGCCGAGCGGGTTGACGCAGTCGACGACGAGCTTGCCGGCCAGTTCCTCGCGCAGGGACTCCAGGGTCTTGCCGTGGCCGTCCCACGGCACCGCGACGATCACGATGTCGCTGCGGCGCGCGGTCTCGGCGTTGTCGGCGCCCTCGACGCCGTGCCCGAGCTCCTCGGCGGCGGACCGCGCGCGGTCGGCGGCCCGCGAACCGATGATCACCTTCTGTCCGGCCCTGGCGAGCCGGTAGGCGAGGCCCTTGCCCTGCGGTCCGGTGCCGCCGAGCACGCCGACGACGAGCCCGGACACGTCGGGCAGGTCCCACGGGTCCTTCGCGGGAGCCTTGGCGGGGGCCTTCTGTGCACTGTCGGTAGAGGTCATGGGCCGACTGTACGTGCGCGGCCGGTGACGGGGACGATCAGGTGAGGGCCGTCACGGGGAACCGGCGGAAGGTGATCGTCTCGTACGCGCTGAAGTCACCCGTCTCGTACAGCAGCCCGACGGTGTCCGCGTCGACGCGGACGAGGTCGGAGTACGCGGCGGGCAGCCCGTCGACGGTGTGGGCGGACCGCCACGTCGTACCGCCGTCCTCGGAGACCCGTACGGTCATCAGGGCGCGGAAGCCGGGGTCGGCCGGGCCGGAGTAGAGGAGCAGGTCGGGGTCCTGGAGCTGGAGGACGCTGCCCTCGCAGACGGGGGCGACGAGGCCGGCCTGGGGGCGGAAGGGCCTGACGAGGGTGGCGCCGCCGTCGGCGGAGTGGGCGTCGGCGCGGGTGCCGGGGGCCGGGGAGTCGTTGCGGGTGTTGAAGTAGACGCGGCCGTCGGGGAGTTCGGCCGCGGTGGTCTCGTTGACGTTGATGTAGCCGTCGGTGTTGTCGTCGACGTATCCGATGCGCCAGGTAGCGCCGCGGTCGTCGCTGAGCAGGCAGTGGCCGCCGTTGTACTTGCCCTCCGTGCCGGTGTCCTCGCCGGCCGGGGGCAGGGAGTGGTTGGCGGGGACGACGACCCGGCCCGTGCTCAGCTGCAACGCGTGCCCGGGCGTGGTGGCGTACCACCGCCACGTGGCCCTCTTGGTCTCCTTGGTGATCTCCTTCGCCTCGGACCAGGTGACCCCGTCGTCGTCGCTGTGCTGCACCCAGACACGCCGGCCGTCCGCGGCGGTCACCACACCGCGACGGATGGCGTCCTCGGTGGCGTGGGCGGCGTTGCGGACGTGGACGAGCAGGACGCGGCCGGTGTCGAGGACGATGGGGGCCGGGTTGCCCGCGAGGTCGTCGCCGTTCTTCGCGGCCACCTGGAGCGGGCCCCAGGTGCGGCCGCCGTCCGTGGACCGCTTCAGCACGACGTCGATGTTCCCGAAGTCGTCCCCCGAACCGACCCGGCCCTCGCAGAAGGCCAGCAGGGTGCCGGCGGCGGTGGCGACGACGGCGGGGATACGGAAGCTCGCGTACCCCTCGCGTCCGGCGCGGAAGGGGATGCTGCTCTCGGTCATGGGGGGCTCCTTGGGGGAGGACGAGGGCTCCTTGGAGGACGGCTGGATTCACCCTGTGCCCCACACGGGCGAATTCGGGGTGAACGCCGCGTCACGAGTGGTGCCGTGCGTCAGGATGCGTGCGCATGGACGCCGTACGGGTCGCGTTGTTGCGGGAAGTGCTCGCCGGAACCGAGTGGCCGGTCGCCACGCGCCGGTTCGCGGGGGCGCTCAGGGGTTCCGTGGTGTCGTACGGCGGCGGGCTGCTGCTCGTGGGCACGGCGGAGTACGAACCGTGGCATCTGGCCGCGCACCTCGTGGACGAGGCGGCGTGGTCGGGCACGCCGGAGCTCTCCCCCACGCTCGTACGGCACGGGGCGCGCCCCGGCGACCCCGCGCATCTGGCGGTGGGGCTGGGCCGTGTGTCGGCGGCGCGGCGGGGCGAGACGCTGCTCGTGGTGTCCCCGTCGGCTCCGGGCGACGCGCTGCTGGAGCGGGTGCACGACGCCCGGCGGGCCGGGGCGCGGGTGCTCGCGCTCGATGCCGGGGATCGTGAGCTGGGGGCGATGGCCCACGAGGCGCTGTCCGTGCCGCCGGACACGGATCTGGACCTGGACACGGTCCAGCACCTGGTGAGCGCGGCGGCGGGCGAGAACGCGGTGCCGCTGCCGCGGGGGAGGCGGCGGCTGCGGGACCGGTTGGCCCGGCTGGCGGACCAGCTGACGGCTCCGCCGCCTGAGCGGTGGTAGCTGCGCTGTCGGGTGGTGGGTAGCTGCGGGTGCGTTGTGGCTGGTCGCGCAGTTCCCCGCGCCCCTTAGAAGCACTCGGGCGCGCCCGAGCTTTCAGGGGCGCGGGGCTGTGTCGATGTGCGGCTCCGCCGCGTGGGCGCGAGCGGCCACGACGCACCCGCAGCCGCCCTCCGACAACAACCCCGCAGACGAGACGCCCTCGCGGGGGCACCCCGCAGACGAGACGCCCTCGCGGGGGCACCCCGGAGAGAACGGCGCGCCCCCGCGAGGGCTGGCTCACTGAGCCGGGGCACCCTCAGTCGTCGGCCTCCCGCGTGGCACCGTTCTGCCAGCGGGCGTCACCCTCCCACTCAAGATTCCGTTCGCGGGCCGTCTCCATCGCGTGGGCCGCCTCGTCGGGGGAGGCGTACGGCCCCATACGGTCCTTGCCGGGGCACTCCGGCCCCTCCTCGACCTTCCTGTGCTCCAGGCAGTAGTACCACTCGCCCGGCTTCCCGACCGCCTTGCGCCTCTTGAACAGGGCCATGACTCACGGCTCCTTTCGCCAGGGACATCGTCCCCCACACCCGCTGGTTAAACTCGCTGGCATGTCTGCCCAGTCGCTGCTCGCCCCGGGGAAGCTCTCCCCCACCCGTACCGTCCCGGGCCACATCCGCCGACCCGAGTACGTGGGCAGGCCCGCCCCCACCCCGTACACCGGCCCGGAGATCCAGACGCCCGAGACGATCGAGGCGATGCGGATCGCCGGGCGGATCGCCGCGCGGGCGATGGAGGAGGCCGCGAAGCTCATCGCGCCCGGCGTGACGACGGACGAGCTGGACCGCGTCGCGCACGCGTACATGTGCGACCACGGCGCCTACCCCTCCACGCTCGGCTACCGCGGCTTCCCCAAGTCGCTGTGCACCTCGGTCAACGAGGTCATCTGCCACGGCATTCCGGACTCCACGGTCCTGCGCGACGGCGACATCATCAACCTGGACGTGACGGCGTACATCGGCGGCGTCCACGGCGACAACAACGCCACGTACCTCGTCGGAGACGTCGACGAGGAGTCGAGGCTGCTGGTGGAGCGGACCCGTGAGTCCCTCACCCGGGCGATCAAGGCGGTCAAGCCGGGACGGCAGATCAACATCATCGGGCGGGTCATCGAGTCGTACGCGAAGCGCTTCGGGTACGGCGTCGTGCGGGACTTCACCGGGCACGGGATCAACTCGTCGTTCCACTCCGGGCTGATCATCCCGCACTACGACAGCCCGCACGCGACGACCGTCATGCAGCCCGGGATGACGTTCACGATCGAGCCGATGCTCACGCTCGGGACGCACGAGTACGACATGTGGGACGACGGCTGGACGGTCCTGACCAAGGACAGGAAGCGGACCGCCCAGTTCGAGCACACGCTGGTCGTGACGGACACGGGCGCCGACATCCTCACGCTGCCGTAGCTCCGCACCGCACCACACCGCACTGCGCCCGGCCATGGCCCGCTCTCTCAGGAGGGCGGGCTTTTCGTGTGGGATCGGTGATGTTTCCGGGTACACAGTTACCGACAGGGCGTCGGCATCTCCTTGACTTAGGTAAGGCTAACCAAAGAAAATCGTCGGCGGTACCGCCCCCTCGACACCGGAGACACCATGGACTCGTTCTCGACGCTCATCCGCACCGCGTCGCGCGACCAGCACACGGCCGCGCACGACGCGACGTTCATGAGCGACCTGCTGGGCGGCCGACTCGGCGTCGACGCGTACGCGCGGTACACGGAGCAGCTGTGGTTCGTCTACGAGGCACTGGAGGGCCCGGCGCGGGAGCTGGCCGACGACCCGGTGGCGGGGCCGTTCATCCAGCCCGAGCTGATGCGCCTGTCCGCGCTGGAGCAGGACCTGGCGCACCTGCGGGGTCCGAACTGGCGGTCGACGATGGCCGCCCTGCCCACGACGGAGCACTACGCGCGGAGGATCACCGCGTGCGCGCGCACCTGGCCGGGCGGATACGTCGCCCACCACTACACCCGCTACCTCGGCGACCTCTCCGGCGGCCAGGTCGTCCGCGACACGGCGGAGAAGACGTGGGGCTTCGCCAGGAAGGGCGACGGTGTGCGCTTCTACGTGTTCGAGGACATCGCCAACCCGGCCGCGTTCAAGCGGGGGTACCGCGAGCTGCTGGACCAGGTGCGGGCGGACGACCTGGAGAAGCAGCGGATGATCGCGGAGTGCAAGCAGGCGTTCGCGCTGAACATCACGATGCTCGGCGCGTTGGGCGAGGAGTTCCCCCTGAGCGCGTGACAGCGACCGTCACATGAGCTGATATCCGTAGTTCCTGCACAGTCCGTGCCCGTACACGGGCACCGCGCGCTCCCCTGCCACCTTCTCCACTCTGCGTCGGCTCTCTCGGTCGTCCCCGTCGTAGACCGTGAAAATCAGCGGGCCGAAGCTGCTCATCCCCGAAGCGCAGTCCGGGAGCTCGTGAAGGGCGCTGAGCAGATCCTGGACCTGTGGTGACTGCGCGGAGATCTCCAGTCTCTTGAAACCAAGCCTCTGGTATTCCAGCAAGCTCGACTTCAGCAGACCGATGTCCGCCTGGGCCACCGCGACGGCCAGCCCGTGATACAGCGCGGGAAAGGCGCGGAGGCACTCCTCGGCAGAGGTCGGCGTGTTCTTGGCGAAGAACTCCCGCTCCGCCGCACCCGACACCCTGCGCCCAGCCTCGGGAAGCATCAGCGCCACCCGCCAGGTGCCAGGCAGTTCCATGCGCGCGATGAGCGGTGGCGATTCCCGAGGCCGAGAAGCGCCACTGGGTCTGAGCTCCTGGCCGCGGTTGGGCTGCCCTCCGTCGATGATGAAGCCACCCTTCAGGAACGAGTGGAAGCCGATGCCCGAGGTTCCCGCCCGACGGCTGTGCACCAGCAGGTCGGCTTCTGACGGCGTGGCGCCACTCAGTTCCCCCGCAAGCCGGACGAGCCCGAGGCTGAGCGCCGTCCCCGTGCCGAGACCCACGTGCCTGGGCAACTCCTGTTCGATCTCCACCTCCACCGGGTCGCAGCTCAGGGACTCCAGCATCGCTGTGAACGAGCGGCGCTCCGCAACGGTCAGGGTTCCTCCGGTCACAGCACAGCGCCTGGCCCGACGGCCCTTCAGCGCGATGGGCGCGAACGCGATCGAGAAACCCGCGCCTCCGAACACCCGTCCGCTGACACCCGCGGTGTCCAGCAACCCCAGATGAAGCCGCGGGTGGCAGACGATCATGCTCCCCGTGCCGTGTAAGCCGCTCACAGTGCTGCCTCGTACGACATCTCAGGGTCACTCCATATCTGCTCGAAATGCCTGACGAAAGTCGCGTACAAGGGCCCTCCCTTTCCACACAGGAGCGTTGCGGTGTCCCGGCTCTGCCGGCCCAACAGGTACGGCCCCCAGAAGAGGTCGTCGTCGACTATGCAGAGGTTGATGCTGGGGATACACCGGTACAACCGGACTTGGAACGTCTGCGGGTGTGCAGCCCGAACCTCCCGGGTGTAATCGAGAAACGCCCTCACGTCGTTGGCGATGCTGCCGGCGGAGTTCCCTTCCTCGCGGTCCCGTTGGGCGGAGTAGGACCAGTGAACACTAGGAGCGTCCGGATCGAGGAGCAGGATACGCACCTTCGATCTCGTCGCCCAGTTGGCGAATTCGTCGCCGAAATCCTCCCTCAGAGCCCGCAGCCCGAACCCCATGATCGAGATCTCTCGGCGCGATGCCGAGAATCTGGGTTCGTACTCGTGACGGATCGATATGGACCGGGCAGTGAAAGCCTTTATGATCCCCAGGCTCTCAAGAGCCTGCACCGTACTGAAACGACTCTCGCTCTGCCTGACCCACAGGAAGATGACCCAGCCGGCCACTCCCGTCGAGATCAGCGATGTGGCGACGGAGAAGGACAATGCCCCCTTGACCTGATAAAGCGCGATGCCCGCAGCGAAGATCAACGCATGGACAAGCAGATAAATCCACTGCGTCGGGCTGAAGCTACGCCCCATTCGTCTGCCCAGTGCAGTCACCCCCCACTTTCCTTTGCACCTCAGAAGGCCTCTAAGGGTTGTAGATCACCCCTGAGCGGTAGCTGTTGATCGCGATCTCGACCGGCTTGAAGATCGGGGAGGGGAGGGCATCGAGGTCGTACCACCCCCAGGACTCGACTTTGTCCGGCTCCCTCACCTCCGGCTCCCCCAGGGCTTCGACCACGAATTCGAAGTCGACATAGTGCCTGCCGTATTCCCGAACGTTGCTGACACAGAGAAAGGAAAGACGGGCCGCAACCATGCCCGATTCCTCGAGCAACTCCCGCTCGGCCGCCTCTTCCAAGGACTCACCGAACTCAAGCCCGCCACCGCACCAGGCGTACGAGCCGGCGCCGTGATCGCCCTTCCGCTTGCCCAGAAGGACCCGGTTGCCACGGATCACCATTGCTCCCACACCCACAGACGGGAAGATCCTGTCGATTTCATGATGAAGACTTCTCGGTGCGTTACGCATGCCATCCCCGACTACTCCGGACTGATGTATCCGTGAAGTACATGGTTCCTGAGCTCTCGTGCGGCCAGCCGGTCCCCGTATTCCGACCTCTCCTTGGCGGCAAGGTACCCCGTGTCGTACACGACGGAGACCGCGCCCTTCCGGCAGACCGCCGTCTTCTGCAAGTCCTTGACCCCGAATCGGAGGAGCCAGGTGGCGCCGCTGCCCGGCCCGTCGCTCAGGTTGTGCCGCACCAGGGACGTCACGTCTTCCTCCCGGTAGGGGTAGGGATCGTCCAGTGCGAGCAAACGAGCGAGCGTCCGAGCGCTGCTGATGACAATGTCCGACGCCTCGAGTATTTCCTGGAGGTCGGTCAGCGAGAAATACTTCTCGGCGTGATGCGGCAGCAGGTCGAAGCAGAAGACGGCTCCGGCGGCGCGGGCCATGTGAGCGGCTTCGGTCATGGCCGCTCGTGAAGCCTCATACAGGGCGAGGTAGCCATCCGCGAACAGGACGTCAGCGCCTTCGATGACCGGGCGAACGCCCCGGACGTGCTCGACCGACAGCCGAGAGGCCGGGGTGGCCCTGCTCGCGACGAGGAGACGCGGCCCTTGTGCATCGGGTTCCCGTACGAGCAGGCTGGTGCCGTTTTGTACATCCCGGACTTCCTGAAGATGGCATCGAACACCCAGGTCGTCCAGGACGGAGCGGATCACACCGGCGAAGTGATCGGTTCCGATGCAGGAGATGACGTCCACCGCCGAGAAAGAACACCGAGCATGCCGGGCGAGATTGACCGCCGTTCCCGACACCTTCATGGTTATCTCGGCGTATTCAAGATGATCCGTGGGCAACAACGCGAAACTGTGATCCCGTAGCCGTGACCGGAAATCAACACGGAGATCGCCAAGAATCACGATCGATGGTTCGCCCGATTCCCCCGGCATATGAGCCCCCGCAGCTTCGACCCGGCGGGACCCATGGTGACGTACACCGATCCCCCGCACCAGGGGGCATCAAGACGCGCAAGACGGGCATCGGTCACCGCTCCAGGAACACGCGCCCCCCGACCTCGATCCAGCCCCCCGGCTGCGGTGCCGTGAGGATCTGTGAGCCCGTACCCTGCGTGATGTTCAGGGCGCGGCCCAGCCGGTCCGTCAGGAGCAGCGCGGCCGCCCCGGTCGCCTCGTCCTCGTCGATGCCGTCGCCGCGGCCGGGGAAGCCGCGGGCGCGGACCCGGCCCGCCGCCTCGTCCTGCCACGCCCAGGCGTAGATCCTCCCCCACTGCCCGAAAGGCGTGGGAGGTACCCCCACCCCCTCGGGCGGCACGGCCAAGGCGTCCACCTCGGCGGCCGAACCGTACTGGCGCAGGGTGCGCGGCGGGGCCCACTCCGGGCGGGCCTCGATCCAGCTGAACTCCCCGTCCAGGCGGGCGCCGACGACTCCGGCGGGTGTGACCAGTTCGGGCACGTCCAGGAGCCAGGCCGTGCCCACGCACGGGTGCCCGGCGAAGGGCAGGCGGAGGGTGGGCGTGTAGATGTCCACGACCCCGCGCTCGGGGTCGTCCACGAACACGGTCTCGCTGAAGCCGAGTTTCGCCGCGAACGCCTGCCGGTCGCCGCGCTCCGGCATGACCGAACCCTCGCGGACGACGCCCAGTTCGTTGCCGTATCCCCCGCTGGGCCCACAGAAGACCCGCAGCACGTCGTAATCAGTCACCCGGGCATTGAAACATCGTCGACCGGCAGCCGGTGGAGGTGCTCCCGCATCCCCGGACCGTCGGTGTCCCGATCGCTCCGAAACGGGGCTCTTGATCCACACTCGCGTTCTTGACCCGCGCTTGACCGAATCATCAGGGCTGTTTTAAGCCACCGTGATCAAGCCGTGCTCGTACGCCCGCGATGAGAGGAGATTCACTGGACGAGCAGGAATTGGTGAGGTAAGCCTCAGATAAGTTGGGGCAGCCTCACCTTATCTGTGCGTCCCCCGTGTCCTTCCTTGGAGCCGAAATGCGCCCCCTCAGACTGTCCGTCGTCACCGCCGTCGCCACCGTGGCGGCCCTGACCGCCGTCACCGGCTGCACCGAGAAGAGCAGCGCCAAGGGCGGCGACGGCGCCATCGAGGTGACCGCCACCGACAGCAAGTGCGAGGTGTCGAAGAAGGAGTTCCCGGCCGGGCACGTCGAACTCGACATCCAGAACAAGGGTTCCAAGGTCACCGAGGTCTACGTCCTCTTCCCGGACGACCGGGTGGTCACCGAGCGGGAGAACATAGGCCCCGGCACAAAGCAGAAGGTCACCGCCGAAGTGAAGGCGGGTGACTACCAGATCGCCTGCAAGCCGGGCATGAAGGGCGACGGCATCCGGCAGAAGGTCACGGCCACCGGCGGTGGCCAGGCCGCGAAGCGCGACCCGCGCCTGGACAAGGCGGTCGCCGCCTACCGCAAGTACACGCAGGAGCAGGCCGACGCGACCATCCCGCTGGTCAAGGTGTTCGCCGATGCCGTCAAGGCCGGTGACATCGAGGCCGCGAAGAAGGCGTACGCCCCCTCCCGCATCGGCTGGGAGCGCACCGAGCCGGTCGCCGAGTCCTTCGGTGACATCGACCCGAAGGTCGACGTACGCGAGGACGGTCTTGAGGACGGTCAGGACCCGGAGAAGGACTGGACCGGCTGGCACCGCCTGGAGCGCTCGCTGTGGAAGGACGGCAAGCTCACCGCCCGCGACTCCGAGCTCGCCGACCAGCTGGTTAAGGACCTTCAGGACTGGCAGAAGCGGGTCGGCAAGGCCGAGATCACCCCGACCTCGATGGCCAACGGCGCCAAGGAGCTCCTCGACGAGGTCTCCACCGGCAAGGTCACCGGCGAGGAGGAGCGCTACTCGCACACCGACCTCGTCGACTTCAAGGCCAACGTCGAGGGCGCCGAGGAGTCCTACGAGCTGCTGAAGCCGGTCGCCGCCGAGAACGACGCGGCGCTGACGAAGGAGCTCGACAAGCAGTTCGCGGCGCTGAGCACGCTCCTCGACAAGTACCGCGAGGACAAGAACGGTTACGACTTCGTCAGTTACGACAAGGTCGGCAAGGACGAGCGCAAGGAGCTCTCGGACGCGGTGAACGCGCTCGCCGAGCCGCTCTCCCGCCTCGCCGCCGCCGTCGTCAAGTAGCAGTGAGCGAGGGCCTGCAGAGATGACGGACAGCACCACAACAGAGACCGGGACAGAGATCGCCGAGAGCACGACCACGGCCGAGGACAACTCCCGTGCGCCGTCGCGGCGTTCACTGATCGGCTGGGGCGGGGCCGGGCTCGCGCTCGGCGCCGCCGCGGCCGGTGGCGCGGTGGCCATGGCCACGACGGGCGACGACACCGCCCCCGCCGGAACCGATTCAGGGGCGCCGGTCGCCTTCCACGGCGCCCACCAGGCCGGCATCGCCACCGCGGTGCAGGACCGGCTGCATTTCGCCGCGTTCGACGTGAAGACGGACGACCGCGCCGAGTTCGTGCAGATGCTCAAGGACTGGACGGCGGCCGCGCGACGGATGACGGCCGGTAAGGCGGTCGGCGAGGGCGCCTACGGCGGGCTCGCGGAGGCGCCGCCGGACGACACCGGCGAGGCGCTGGGGCTGAAGCCGTCCAGGCTGACCCTCACCGTCGGCTTCGGGCCCTCGCTCTTCGAGAAGTTCGGCCTGAAGGACGCGCGCCCCGAAGCGCTGGTGGACCTGCCGCAGTTCGCCGGCGACAACCTGGACAAGGCCCGCAGCGACGGCGACCTGTGCGTCCAGGCGTGCGCGGACGACCCGCAGGTCGCGGTGCACGCGATCCGCAACCTCGCCCGTATCGGCTTCGGCAAGGTCTCCGTCCGCTGGTCCCAGCTCGGCTTCGGCAAGACGTCCTCGACGACGCCGGAGGCCCAGACCCCGCGCAACCTCATGGGCTTCAAGGACGGCACCCGCAACATCGCGGGCACCGACACGGCCGGGCTGGACAAGCACGTGTGGGTGGCGAAGTCCGACGGCCCGGAGTGGATGGCCGGCGGCTCGTACCTGGTGGCGCGGCGCATCCGGATGCACATCGAGCCCTGGGACCGCACCTCGCTGCAGGAGCAGGAGGACATCTTCGGCCGCGACAAGGGCGAGGGCGCGCCCGTCGGCAAGGCGAAGGAGCGTGACCAGCCGTTCCTGAAGGCGATGCTGCCGGACGCGCACGTACGGCTCGCGCACCCGGACTCCAACCACGGCGTGAGGATCCTGCGCCGCGGCTACTCCTTCACCGACGGCACGGACGGCCTCGGCCGCCTGGACGCGGGACTGTTCTTCCTCGCGTACCAGCGGGACGTGCGCGAGGGCTTCATCCCGATCCAGCGCAACCTCGCCACGGACGCGCTCAACGAGTACATCCAGCACGTGGGTTCGGCGGTCTTCGCGGTCCCGCCGGGCGTCCGGGACGCGGACGACTGGTGGGGCCGGGCGCTGTTCTCCGCATCGTCTACGGAGGGCTGACGCCGTGTTCGCGAACTATCTGATCGGTCTGCGTGAGGGCCTGGAAGCCAGCCTCGTCGTCTGCATCCTCATCGCGTACCTGGTCAAGACCGACCGCCGGGACGCGTTGAAGCCCATCTGGATCGGCATCGGCGTCGCGGTGGGGCTCGCCCTCGGCTTCGGCTGCGTCCTCGAATTCGGCTCGCAGGAGCTGACGTTCGAGGCGCAGGAGGCCCTCGGCGGCTCACTGTCGATCATCGCGGTGGGCCTGGTGACGTGGATGGTCTTCTGGATGCGCCGTACGGCGCGGCACCTGAAGTCCGAACTGCACGGCAAGCTGGACGCTGCCCTGCGGATGGGCACGGGCGCGCTGGTCGCCACGGCGTTCCTCGCGGTGGGCCGCGAGGGCCTGGAGACCGCCCTGTTCGTGTGGGCGTCCGTGCGCGCCTCCAGCGACGGCACCCAAGGCCCGCTGATCGGTGTGCTGTTGGGCATCCTGACGGCCGTCGTGCTCGGCTGGCTCTTCTACCGGGGCGCCCTGCGCATCAATCTCTCCAGGTTCTTCACGTGGACCGGCGGCATGCTGGTCGTGGTGGCGGCGGGCGTGCTCGCGTACGGCTTCCACGATCTGCAGGAGGCGGACTTCCTGCCTGGTCTGACGGACAAGGCGTTCGACATCAGCGACACCGTGGACCCGTCGAGTTGGTACGGGACGCTTCTGAAGGGAATCTTCAACTTCCAGCCCGATCCGACCGTTCTCCAGGTCACGGTATGGCTCCTGTACCTGATCCCGACGCTCGCGCTCTTCCTGGCCCCGGTAGGGTTCGCCTCCGGGAAGGGGAAGGTGAAAGGACCTGATGAGCAGGGATCGCGGGGTTCGGAGCCGTCGAGGGCTGGTTGAGCGCACAGGCCACCGACAGCTCGGCACGTACGACCGTCCGCGACGTCTCGGCGGGGGACGTCTTGGCGGGCACGGCCGATTCGCCCTGGCGACCGCGTCGGTTGCCGTGCTGTCGGTGACGGCGAGCGGCTGTGTGGTCGTCCACGGCGAGCGGGAGATCGTTCCGACGACGACGCGGGCCGACGCCGCCCGCGCGCTGGGGGACTTCACGGACGCGTACAACAAGGCCGACAAGACGTACGACCAGGCCGCGGACGCGGAGCGGGTCACCGGCGCGCTCCGGGACATCGACGGCGCGAAGCTGAGGGCGGGCCGCAAGAACAGCCCGGACGGCAATCCGTCGTACTCGCCGCTGAAGCTGACGGACGCGAAGTTCACGATCCCCGAGAAGGCGGGCTGGCCGCGCTGGTTCGTCGCCGACACGGCCGCCAACAAGGGCCTGAAGAGCACCCGTTGGCTGCTGGTGTTCACGCGCTCCGACGCGAACGACGTGTGGGCGGTGTCGTACCTGACGATCGTCGCCTCCGACGACGTACCGGAGTTCAAGAAGGACAAGGACGGTTACGCGCAGACCGTCCCGGCCGATGACGCGGCACTGGCGATAGCCCCGGACGAGCTGGGCGAGGAGTACGCGTCGTACCTGAAGGCGAAGGGTTCCGCCGGTACCGGAGATGAGGCCTTCGCGCCCGGCAGGCACACCTCCGTGTGGCGGTCCGACCGCGAGAAGGACGCGAACACGCCGGGGCTCGCCCGCCAGTACATCGACGAGCCGCTGTCGAAGGGCGACTACGCCCCCGTGGGTCTGCGCACGACGGACGGCGGGGCCCTGGTCTTCTTCGCCACGCACCACTACGAGAAGCAGACGGCCGCACCCGGTGTCGACCTCGACGTCGACCCCGCGGTCCAGGCCCTGCTGACCGGCGAGGTCAAGTCCGCGCTGACGCTGCAGCGGGTGTCCAACCAGGTGGTCCTGGACCCGGCGAAGTCGGCGTCGGACCAGCAGGTGAAGTTCCTGAGCCGGGTGGACGGGCTGACGAGCGTGAAGGGCGAATAGGGCTTCCGGACGGGGTGAGGTGGGCCGGGCCGCCGGGAGCGGCTCAGCCGCGCAGGGGCCAGGCCGCCGTCGCGTGGTCCTGCTCCTCCCCCACGTACCGGGAGCACTCGTCGGTGAGGATCTCCAGCAGGCTCAGCGGGTCGGGCAGCGGATGCTCGGGGCCCCGCACCCACTGGACGGTGAGGTCACCGGGGAGCTGGGCGGGCGGTACGAGGACGTAACTGCCGCGGCAGTGCCAGCGCAGTCCGGGGTGCTCGTCCATGGTCTCGGGGTGGCAGTCCAGTTCGCAGGGCCACCACTCGTCCTCGTCCTCGGGCGTGCCGCGGGTGAGGGTGAAGAACAGCATGCGCCCGTCGCCGGTCTCGGCCACGGGTCCGACCTCGATCCCGGAGGCGAGGAGCCGCTCCAGCGCCTCACGTCCGGCGTCGAAGGGCACGTCGAGCACGTCGTGCACCATGCCGGTCGCGGTGATGAAGTTGGCCTGCGGCTGGTGGCGGGCCCAGCGCTCGATCTGGGCGCGGTCGGTGGTGGACTGCGTCTGCCAGGCGAACGAGACGGGGTGACGCGCGGGGGTGGGACAGCCGACCCGGTCGCACGAACAGCGGTAACCGGACGGGTACGCGGCCGGCGCGAGCGGCAGTCCCGCACCGGCGGCGGCGAGCAACAGGGCTTCACGGCCACTGTCTTCGGCCTTGGGGTCGGTGCGACGACCGCGCAGCCACTGGGAGATCCTGCCCTGTCCGCCGGAGCGGCGGCCGAACTCAGCGCTCATGTATCCCCTCGCCTTGCTGTGGTGCGGACAGCATGCCCCCATGGTCCCACCATCCTGCGCTTCGGGTGGCCGGAGACCGCATCCGGGGCAGGTGGGGTGATGCCAACCCTCGTCAGGGATCGAGGGTTATTGAGCGCTTTGGCATGATTTGCCACGCGGTTCCGGGGCGTTGCGGGACCGTCGTGGTCGCTTTGGTCACACCTTCGGCTGAAGCTCAGCGAGGAGCCAGTCCGTTGAGGGCATAGTCGACGAGCGCGTCCGTGTACTCGTAGGTGATGGGCCCGGTGCGCTGGAGCCAGCGCTGGGCGAGCGGGGACACGAAGAGTTCGAGGGCGATGCGCGGGTCGATGTCGCGGCGTACGTCTCCGGCGTCCTGAGCGGCCTTCAGCCTCCGGACGTAGAGCTGGAGCGAGGGTTCCAGCAGCCGGGAGACGACCTGGGTGGCGAACTGCTCGCTGACGACCCCCTCGGCGGCCAGGGCCCGGGAGGGCGCCTCGAACCTCGGCTCCAGGAGTTCGTCGACGGTGGCGCGCAGAACGTACTTGAGGTCGGCGGCCAGGTCACCGGTGTCCGGGATCCCGTGCTGCAACTCCTCCGGCGTGGCCACGGCCTCGGCGTACTGCTCGCTCAGATCGAGGAAGGCCTCCAGCAGTACGTCCGCCTTCGACGGCCACCACCGGTAGATCGTCTGCTTGCCGACTCCGGCGCGGGCGGCGATGCCCTCGATGGTGGTCTTCGCGTAACCGGCCTCCACGACGAGGGCGAGGGCGGCGTCGTAGATGGCGCGGCGCGACTTCTCGCTGCGGCGGGTGGAGTCGGGGGCGGTCTTCTGGCTCATGCGGCCAAATTTATCAGTTGACAAGACGCAGCGTCTCGCCGCACGCTCGTGGAGCGAGTTCACGAGACGATACGTGTCGTCACACCAATCACGGGCTCGCGAGCTGTGGAAACGACGGACGCCGAGACGAAGGGAGGCCCGCCATGACCCGAGGCGGAGCCGGAAACATGCTGGGAGTCGGGGGCACCCGCAGCAAGATCAGCCGCAGGGCCCTCCGGGGCGGGGGCCGCTCAGGCGCGGTGGGCGGCGGTCAGGACGCCCAGGCCCAGAAACGGGAGCTGTTGCGCAAGCTCCAGGAAGGACGCGCGACCGGCAAGAAGTCGTGACCGGGAAGAGGCCGAGGGCGGGGCCAGGACTCTCCGCCCTCAGCCGCGCTCCCCGGCCGGCGGCCAGGCGTCCCCCCAGTCGGCGTCACGGGCGGCCCTGTAGAGCGGCCCGTGGCGCTTGGTGACGGTGGAGCGGCGGAGGGAGGGGTCGGTCTCGCACAGGTCGAGGAGCACCTGGCCCTTGCGGATCTGGGGCTTGCGCACGATACGGGAGGGCGCCGGCTCGGTCTCCGGCCCCGCGGTGTCCGACTCTCCAGTCTCCGGCTCTCCGGTGTCCGGCTCCCGTACGGCGGCGACGTAGCTGAACTTCTCGTCCTCGTACGCGAGTGACCCGCCCTTGACCTGGCGGTGGAGGGAGGAGCGGCTGACCCGGGCGGAGAAGTGGCACCAGTCCTCGCCGGGCACGATGGGGCAGGCCGCGCTGTGCGGGCAGGGGGCGGCGACGCGGAATCCGGCGCGGACGAGCCGGGCGCGGGCCTCGATGACGCGGGCGTACCCGCCGGGGGTGCCGGGCTCGATGATCACCACGGCCGGGGCCGCGGCCGCGGCGGCGTCCACGACGGCATCGCGGTCGGCGTCGGTCAGTTCGCCGAGGACGTAGGAGACGGTGACGAGATCAGTGCTCTCGATGGCGAGCGCCGCTCCGATACGAGAACGCCGCCACTCGGCGCCCTTCAACTCCGGGTTGGCCGCGGCGATCTCCCGCCCGAGCGCCAGCGCGGGCTCGGCCCAGTCGAGCACCGTGACCGGCCGCTCCCCCGCCCACACGGCGTTGACGGCCCAGGTCGCCGCGCCGGTACCACCGCCCACGTCCACGTGACTGCCGGGCATCCACGAGGGCACGGTCTCCGCGAACGCCTCCAGCGCCGAGCACACCGCCTCGAACGTCGCCGGCATCCGGTACGCGGCGTACGCGACGACGTCCGACCGGTCCCGCAGCACCGGCGCGTCCGTCGGCGTCCGCCCCCGGTAGTTCGCGATCAACCGCTCGACCGCCTGCGAGGCCACCTTCGGCGGCAGCCCGTCGAGCAGCCCGTCCAGAGCGGCACGCAGGGAATCGGCTGGGGAGACGGGGACGTTCACGTGGCCGATTCTATGGCGCGCGGCGGACTGCCCGGAGCCCTCGCCGATGCCCGCACCGGCTTCACCCGGCGACCACCGCCGGGTCAGCCCTCACGCCCCCCGGACCGCCCGGGCGACCCGCGTCCCCGCCCTCGCCCTGACCCGGTTGTCGGGAAGCGCGCGGCGGCGGGGGTGGACCGTGTTGGCCAGGAGGACCAGGAAGGTGTCCGTGGCCGGGTCCAGGACCAGGGACGTTCCCGTGAAGCCGGTGTGGCCGGCCGCGCCGCGGCCGGCCAGTTCGCCCATGAACCACGGCTGGTCCAGGGCGAGGCCCAGGCCCGGTGGGGTGAGCATGAGTTCGACGAGGTCGGGGCCGAGGATGCGGGCGGGCCCGTACGAGCCGCCCGCGAGCAGGGTGCGGCAGAAGACCGCCAGGTCCCGTGCCGTGGAGAACAGGCCCGCGTGGCCCGCGACCCCGCCGAGGGCCCAGGCGTTCTCGTCGTGGACGTCGCCGCGGAGCATGCCGCGGTCCGCCTTGGCCCAGGGGCGGCGCTGGTCCTCCGTGGCCGCCGCGCCGGGGCACGGGCCGAAGGTGGTCGACGTCATCCCCAGGGGGCGGGTGATGCCGTCGCGGATCAGGATGTCGAGTCCCCGGCCCGTGAGGCGCTCCAGGAGGTGTTGCAGCAGGAGCATGTTCAGGTCCGAGTAGCGGTACTCCGTGCCCGGCCGCGTCGTCGGTGTCTCCGCGCGCAGCAGGTCCAGGCGGGCCTCGTCCGTCGGGCAGTCGTACAGCGGGAGCTCGGGGCGCAGGCCGGAGGTGTGGGTGAGGAGCTGGCGTACCGTCACGTCGTGCTCGGCGGCGCCCGTGAAGTCCGGCAGGTACGCCCCCACGCGCGCGTCGATCCCGAGGGTGCCCCGCTCCATCTGCTGGACCGCGGCGACCGCCGTGAACAGCTTGGTGAGGGAGGCCAGGTCGAAGGGCGTGTCCACGGTCGCCGCCACGCGGCCTTCGGGCGGGAGCTCCACCGCCGTGTCACTCGTCTCGTCGTACGACGCGTACCGCACCGCCCAGCCCATCGCCTCCTCCACGGCGACGACGGGGCCGCGCCCCGCGACCACGACGGCGCCCGCGGCCCACGGGCGCTCCTGCCCGGCCCCGGTCGGGGACCCTTCCGTGCGGGCCCTGACCTCGTCCACGAGGTGACGCAGGTGGCCGGGGTCAAGACCGGCCCGTTCCGGGGTGCCGGTGCGCAGTCTCGGGGCGCTCAGCTGTCCTCTCCCAGGCTCTCGGTGGCTCGTGTGGTCCAGGGGCGGCAGAGTGCCATGAAGAAGGCGACGGCCACCAGTACGGCCGCCAGTTGGACGACGGCCATCGGGACGGCGGTGTCCTCGCCCGCGACGCCGACGAGCGGCGAGGCGATCGCGCCGATGAGGAACGAGGACGTGCCGAGCAGCGCGGACGCCGAACCGGCCGCGTGCCTTACCCGCATCAGGGCCATGGCCTGGGTGTTGGGCAGGGTGATGCCCATCGCGGTCATGAGGACGAACAGGGCCGTCGCCACCGGCCAGAGCCCCACCTCGCCGAACACGCCGGTCGACATCAGCAGCAGCGCGGTCGCCGACAGCGTCACGATCGCGAGGCCGGTCGCCAGCACCTTGTCCAGGCCGACGCGGCCGACCAGGACCTTGCCGTTGATCTGACCGGCGATCACGAGGCCGACGGAGTTGACGCCGAAGAGCAGGCTGAACGTCTGCGGTGAGGCGCCGTAGATCTCCTGGATCACGAAGGGGGAGGCGCTGATGTACGCGAACAGCGCGGCGAAGGCGAACCCGCCCGTCAGCGTGTAGCCGGTGAACACGCGGTCGGCGAGGAGCCGGCGCATCGCGCGCAGGGTCTCGCCCACGCCTCCCTGGTGCCGTTCGGCGGGGGCCAGGGTCTCGGGGAGCCGCCACCAGACGAGGGCCGTCAGCGCGAGCCCGAGGACGATGAGGACGACGAACACGCCCCGCCAGTCGGTGACGCGCAGGATCTGACCGCCGATCAGCGGCGCGACGATCGGCGCCACCCCGGAGACCAGCATGAGGGTCGAGAAGAAGCGGGCCATGGCCACGCCGTCGTACAGGTCGCGGACCACCGCCCGCGCGATCACGATCCCGGCCGCCCCGGCGAGGCCCTGGGCGAGCCGGAAGGCGATGAGGAACTCCACGGTGGGCGCGAGCGCGCACAGCGCGGTGGCGACGACGTAGACGAGCAGTCCGGACAGCAAGGGCCGTCTGCGGCCCCAGCGGTCGCTCATCGGGCCGACGATCATCTGGCCCAGCGCCATGCCGGCGAGGCAGGCGGTGAGGGTGAGCTGGACGGTCGTGGCGGGCGCGTGCAGGGAGTTGGTGACCTCCGGCAGGGACGGGAGGTACATGTCCATCGCCAGCGGGGGCGTGGCGGTGAGGCCGCCGAGGAGAAGGGTGACGAGGAGGCCGGTGCGGCGCAGCGCGTCGCGGCCCGGTCCGCTCGACGGCGGTGCGGGTTCGCCGGCCCGGTCTCCGGCCGTGTTTCCGGCTGTGATCCTGACCGTGTTTCCGGCCGTGTTTCCGGCCGTGTTTCCGGCTGGGTTTCCAGCCATGTCCGGTGCCGGTTCCGCCACCGCCGTGTTCGGTATGTGCCCCTGAGGGCCTTCCTGGTCCCGCGTGGTACGGCCACGCTCGGGCATGTGCCCCTCCCTCTCCGTTCGGTCCGCCACCTATGCTCTCAGTTCGAACAGAGTGTTCGGGGTCACTGATCAAGGGGTGGGACATGGCCGGCCGACCGGTGCGATGGGGAGTCCTGGCGACCGGAGGGATCGCGGCGGCGTTCACGGCCGACCTGGTGGACCTGCCGGACGCCGAGGTCGTGGCGGTGGCGTCGCGCAGTCCCGAGTCGGCGAAGGCGTTCGCCGAACGGTTCGGGATAGCGCGGGCGTACGGCGAGTGGGGCGCCCTCGCCGAGGACGACGACGTGGACGTCGTGTACGTCGCCACGCCGCACGCCGCGCACCGGGCCGCCGCCGGGATGTGCCTGGAGGCCGGGCGCAACGTGCTGTGCGAGAAGGCGTTCACGCTGAACGCGCGGGAGGCCGGTGAGCTCGTCGCGCTGGCGAAGGAGCGCGGCGGCTTCCTGATGGAGGCCATGTGGATGTACTGCAATCCGCTGGTGAGGCGCCTGGCGGGCATGGTGGGCGACGGGGTGATCGGTGAGGTCCGCACCGTGCAGGCCGACTTCGGTCTCGCGGGTCCGTTCCCGCCGTCGCACCGGCTGCGCGACCCGGCCCAGGGCGGGGGCGCGCTGCTGGACCTCGGCGTCTATCCGGTCTCCTTCGCCCACCTGCTGCTCGGGGAGCCCTCGGACGTGACGGCGCGAGCGGTGCTCTCCGACGAGGGCGTCGATCTGCAGACGGGTGCGCTGCTCTCGTGGGAGAGCGGTGCTCTCGCCTCGGTGCACTGCTCCATCACCGGCGGCACGTCCACGTCCGCGTCGGTCACCGGCTCGAAGGGCCGTATCGACGTGCCGAACGGCTTCTTCTTCCCGGACCACTTCGTCCTGCACCGCGACGGGCGCGACCCGGAGACCTTCGCCGCGGACCCGGCCGACGGCCCCCGCAACAGCCTCAAGCACGAGGCCCGCGAGGTCATGCGCGCCCTGCGCGCCGGTGAGACCGAGTCGCCCCTGGTTCCCCTGGAAGGCACCCTCGCCGTGATGCGGACGCTCGACGCGATACGGGACCGCGTCGGCGTCCGCTACCCGGGCGAGCGGGAGGAGACCGCGCCGGAGGAGTCCGGGCCGGTGGCTACGCCGGCTTGAGCCCCGGCTCCCCCGCCTCCGTCACGAAGGACGCGACCGTGGTGAGGGCCGCCCCCGGAGTGGTCACCGCGGTCAGGGTCTTGAAGTCGGCCCGCGCGGCACCCTCGTCCAGAGCGACGGTCACGTAGCCGCGCCGCCCATTGTAGAACTTCATGTGCGGGTTGGCCGCCATGTACGTGTCCCAGTTGGCGGGCTTGTCCGAGCCGTTGCCGCCGCTGGTGATGGACGTGGCGACGATCTCCGTGCCGACCGTGCGGGAGGAGCGGTCGTCGAAGTCGCGCTTGATGTCGAAGGCGTAGCCGACGTGCACGTCACCGGTCAGGACCATCAGGTTCTCGATGCCAGCCGCCTGGGCGCCCGCCAGCAGACGCTCGCGCGAGCCGGGGTAGCCGTCCCAGGAGTCCATCGAGACCGTGTAGGTGGCGCCGGTGGTGCTGCGGCGCTGGGAGAAGGTGACCTGCTGCGGGACGACGTTCCACACGGCCCGCGACTTCTGCCAGCCGTCCAGCAGCCAGCGCTCCTGGGTCGCGCCGGTCAGGGTGCGCGAGGGGTCCTCGGACTCGGGGGTTCGGGGCTGCCAGCCGTCGCCGTTGGCCTGGTCGTCGCGGTACTGGCGGGTGTCGAGGATGTCGAACTGGGCGAGGCGGCCCCAGTGCAGGCGGCGGTAGAGCTTCATGTCGGGGCCGTCGGGGCGCTGCGGGCTGCGCAGCGGCTGGTTCTCCCAGTACGCGCGGTACGCGGCGGCGCGGCGCAGCAGGAACTCCTCGGGCGGGTTGCCGTTCTCGTCGACGTCGCCGGCGTAGTTGTTCTCGGTCTCGTGGTCGTCCCAGGTGACGACGAAGGGGTGCGCGGCGTGGGCGGCCCGCAGGTCGGGGTCGTTCTTGTAGAGGGAGTACCGCAGGCGGTAGTCCTCCAGGGTGACCGTCTCGCGGTTGAAGACGGCGGGCAGCGTGCGGTCGGTGTACTTGCGGTTTCCGCCGACGGAGTTCACGGCGTACTCGTACAGGTAGTCACCGAGGTGGAAGACGACGTCGACGTCGTCGGCCGCCAGGTGCCGGTACGCGGTGTAGTAGCCGTCGTGGTACGCCTGGCAGGAGACGGCCGCGAAGGTGAGCGGGGTCGTGAGGCCGTAGCGGCCGGGCGCGGTGCGCGTACGGGCCGTCTCGCTGATCCAGTCACCCACGCGGAAGCGGTAGTAGTACACGCGCCCGGGCTCCAGGAACCCGATCTCGACGTGCACGGAGTGCTGGAACTCGGGGTGGGCGGTGGCGGTGCCGCGTCTGACGACGCGTCGGAAGTTCTCGTCGTGGGCCAGCTCCCAGCGCACGGTGACCCGTTCGGCGGGCAGTCCGCCGTCGGGCTCGTACGGCGACGGGGCGAGCCGCGTCCACAGGAGCAGGGAGTCGGAGAGCGGGTCGCCGGAGGCGACGCCGAGCGTGAACGGGTTCTCGGTGATCTGTGCCGCGTCGAGCTCGGCGGCGCTCGCCACACCGGCGGTCGGCAGGTTGGTGGCGAAGGCGAGCGCGGCGGCGGCACCGGTGACGGTGAGGAAGCGGCGGCGCCCCAGGTGACGCGCGGCGGCACGGAGTTCGTGGTCGTGTCGCGAGGCGTCGGACGGTGAGGGGGTGTGCGGTGGCTGATGGGCTGCGGGTGTCATCTGGCCCTCCCCTGACGGTGGTTGTACGAGGCATTGGAGTGGCCAGGGTCGACGCGAACCTGTCACGTACACAACAGTCAGATGTCGGACAGGTGAGTTCCGTATGGCGGACGCTCGCCTACGCTGCGATTTCATGAAGAGTACGCAAACGAAGATCGCGATCGTGACAGGCGCGGGCTCCGGAATCGGTCGTGCCGTGTCGCAGGAGCTCCTGCGGACGGGCTGGTCGGTGGTGCTCGCGGGCCGCCGGGAGGAGAAGCTGGCCGAGACGGCGGCCGGTCACCCGGAGGCGCTCACCGTTCCCACCGACGTCTCACGGGCCGAGGACGTCGCGGCCCTCTTCGCCGCCGCGCACGACCGGTTCGGCCGGCTGGACCTGCTCTTCAACAACGCGGGGACGTTCGGGCCGGGCGGCGTGCCGGTCGAGGAACTGGACCATTCGGCCTGGCGGCACGTGGTGGACACCAACCTCAACGGAGCGTTCCTGTGCGCCCAGGCGGCGTACCGCCGGATGAAGGAGCAGGACCCTCAGGGCGGCCGGATCATCAACAACGGCTCGATCTCGGCGCACGCGCCCCGCCCGCACTCGGTGGCGTACACGGCGACCAAGCACGCGCTGACCGGCCTCACCAAGGCGCTGTCACTGGACGGCCGGCCGTACCGCATCGCCGTCGGCCAGATCGACATCGGCAACGCGGCGACCGACATGACCGAACGGATGCAGCAGGGGGTGCTCCAGGCGAACGGGCAGCTCGCGGCCGAGCCCGTGATGGACGTGGCCGACGTGGCGCGCACGGTACGCCACATGGCGGAGCTGCCACTGGAGGCGAACGTGCAGTTCGCGACGGTGCTGGCGACGAACATGCCGTACGTGGGACGCGGCTGACAGCGGCAGCGGAAGCCGCGACTTCCAGATCCACACAAGCGGAATGTAGAACTCCGGACCGTTTGGGCATGTGGCGGGATTATGCTCAACACTCCTGCACCAAAGCTTCACACTTGGAGCACAAGGCTTCCGCAATCCATGGCGAGGGGGGATGGCGGCAGTCGTTCCATGGTCCGGACTGGGGGCGGATCTCGCGTGGGACCGCGAGGAAGCACCGGACCGTGGAACGACTGCCCACGACTCCCCACAGCTGCCTACGGCTGCCCCATCGCGGCCCCACGAGGGCCCCACGACGGCCCCTCGGCCTCAGCCGGCAGGGCCGCGCCTCAGCGCCGGTGCCGGCCGCCCGCCCGAGCGGCTTCCGCGCGCTCGCGTCCGCGCTCACGTCCACGCACGCGGTTGCGCAGCGCGTACACCCCCGCCGCCAGCAGGGCGGCCGTTCCCGCGCCCCCCTCCGCCAGCCTCCACGGTGAGGGACCCGCGGCGCCGGGGGCTCCGGCCGCCGCCGTCCTCCCCGCCTTCTGTCGGGGCGCGTCCGTGGCCGTATCCGCGGCCCCGCCCTCGCTCACCGGCCTGACCAGGGTGCCGACGGGCTCGGCGCGTCCGGCCGCCCGGAACCCCCAGTCGAGCAGCGCGGCCGTCTCCTCGTACACGCCGTTCCCGGCGGGCTTCGGATGCAGGACGGTGACGAGGAGGGTGCGGCCGTCGCGGGTGGCGGCTCCGGTGAAGGTGTTGCCCGCGTCGGTGGTGTAGCCGTTCTTGACGCCGATCAGGCCGTCGTACGTGGGCATCCCCCACGCGCCCGTCAGCAGACGGTCGGTGTTCTGGATCTGGAAGGTCTTCCTGCCGCCGGCCGGGAAGTCGGCCGTCCTCGTGGAGCAGTAGGCACGGAAGTCGTCGTTCCGCAGCCCCTGGCGGGCGAAGAGCGTCAGGTCGTACGCCGAGGAGAGCTGCCCCTTGTGGTCGAAGCCGTCGGGGCTGACCACGTGCGTGTCCAGGGCCTGGAGGTCCTTGGCCTTGGCCTGCATCTCGGCGACCGTCCGGGCGACGCCGCCGTTCATGTGGCTCAGCACGTGCACCGCGTCGTTGCCCGAGCGGAGGAACACGCCCTGCCACAGCTGTTCGACGGTGTACGTGGTGCCGGCCTGGATGCCGACGAGGCTGGAGCCCGCCGGGATGTCGGCGAGGTCCTCGGCGGTCACCGTGTGCTTCGTGGTGTGCGGGAACTTGGCGAGCACGGTGTCCGCGAAGAGCATCTTCAGCGTGGAGGCGGGCGCCAGACGCCGGTGTGCCCGGTAGGAGGCGAGCACCTCGCCGCTGTGCTGGTCGGCCACCAGCCAGGCGCGGGCCGTGACGGCGGGCGGCCCGGAGGCTCCGCGCACCTGGACTCCGTCACGGGCGAGCTGTTCGCCACCGATGACGGAAGCGGCCGAGGCGGAGGCGGGCCCGGCCGCCGCCACCGGGAGGGCCGCTGCCAGACCGAGACCGAGGGCGGCACGGCGGGACAGCTGGGCGGTACGCGGGCCGGCGGTACTCGGAGGATGCGTAGAGGTTGCGCGCATTCGGGGACCGTACAAGGCAATCCATGGTTACCGACAACGGCAGGGCAAAAGCCGGGTCATGGCACGGTCACAGAAAGACCAAGGAAAGGCGGAAACACCACCGGGGTGGCCGCGGCGACGGGCCCGGCAAGGCCGTCCGGGACACCAGCGAACAGGGGTTTCCTGGCAGTACGCCCTCGACCGTCTGAGGATGGGCTGTCTTATCGAAATATGATGCAGGACACTCACTTCTCAGCTCACACACATCCCTTACTTATGTCTCCTCAAAGGTTCCTCCCTAGCTTGTGGCCGCGCCCACAGCGGGCGCCAAGAACCTTTCGAGGAACGGGATGTTTGGCATCTATCTCAAGCGCGAGCTGAGCCGGCGCAAGAAGGCGGCCCTGCTCGTGGCCATGGGTCTGGCGCTCGGTATCGCACTCGTCATCACCGTCACCTCGGTGTCGGCCGGCATGCAGCAGGCGCAGGACAAGGTCCTGAAGTCGCTCTACGGCCTCGGCACCGACATGACCGTCACCAAGGCCCGTCAGGCCCCCTCCGGCAACGACCAGCAGAACGGACCCAGATTCGAGTTCGACGCGAGCTCGGACGACGACGAGCAGCAGAGCTCCGACCGGGTGATGACTCAGGGCGGGCAGACCCTGAAGTCGTCGCTGGTCACGAAGGTGGCCGACCAGAAGGGCGTGGCGGAGGCGGTGGGCGCGCTGAGCCTGAACGTCACCAAGGTCGACGGCTCCTTCACCCGGGGCAAGGCGCAGACCGACAACTCCTCGCAGCAGCAGGGCGGCGGTCAGGGCGGCCCCGGTGGCAGTTCCGGCGGCTCGGGCAGCGGTAGCGGTAGCGGTCAGCCTCAGGTCCAGGGCGGCGGGGCCTCCTTCGGCGTGAACTCGTACTCCGTCGCGGGCGTGGACGTCACGAACCTGGACCTCGGCCCGCTCGCCACCTCGAAGATCACCAAGGGTGCGGCGTTCACGAGCTCCCAGACCAACGCGAAGGTCGCGGTGGTCAGCAAGTCGTACGCCAAGGAGAACAAGTACACCGTCGGCGAGACCTTCAAGATCTCCGGCACCAAGTACAAGATCATCGGCATCGCCACGCCCGACAGCAGCGAGTCGACCACCGACGTCTACCTGCCGCTGAAGCAGGCGCAGACGCTGGGCGACGCCAAGAACAAGGTCACCACCATCTACGTGAAGGCGACCGACTCGCAGCAGATCACGGCCGTCAAGTCGACGATCCAGAAGAACATCTCCGGTACGACGGTGACGACCTCCGCCGACCTCGCCGAGACCGTCTCCGGTTCGCTGACCACGGCCTCGAACCTCGCGGCCGGCGTCGGCAAGTGGCTGTCGATCGCGGTGCTGGCCGCCGCGTTCCTGGTGGCCGCGCTGCTCACCTCGTCGGCGGTGTCCCGCCGGGTCCGTGAGTTCGGCACGCTGAAGGCGCTCGGCTGGCCCAGCCGCCGGGTCACCCGACAGGTCGTCGGCGAGTCGATGGTGAACGGTCTGCTCGGCGGCGCGCTGGGCATCGGCCTCGGGCTCGCGGCCGCGTACACCGTGACCGCGATCAGCCCGACCCTCACCGCGCAACTGGGCGCGGGTGCGGGCGGCGGTGTCGGTGGCGGTGGCGGTGGCGGTGGGGGAATGGGCGGCGGGCCCGGCGGTGGCGGCGGCCCTGGTCAGCAGGCGGCGGCCAACACCCTGGACATCGCCCTGTCCGCGCCGGTCTCCCTCACCACCATCGCGCTCGCGGCGGGCCTCGCCATCACCGGCGGTCTGGTCGCCGGGGCGATGGGCGGCTGGCGGGCGTCGCGGATGCGGCCGGCGGACGCTCTGCGCAGCGTGTCGTAGCAGCCACTCCCTTACGCCCTCCCCTTTCGACGTACGGAGAACGGATCCCCATGTACAAGCTGACCGGCGTCACCAAGCGCTACACGCGGGGCAAGGAGACGGTGGAGGCGCTGCGCGGCATCGACCTCGCCATCGAGGACGGCGACCAACTCGTCATCCAGGGCCCCACGGGCGGCGGCAAGTCCACCCTCCTGCAGATGATCGGCGGCCTGGACCGCCCGTCCTTGGGCAGCGTCGAACTGGACGGCGTGGACCTCGCCACGATCGGCGAGGCCAGGCTGACCCGGCTGCGCGCCGAGAAGATCGGCATCATCTTCCAGTCGTTCAACCTCATTCCGACGCTGACCGCGCAGGAGAACGTCGAGACCGCGCTCGTCCCGCTCGGCGTCAAGGCGGCCGAACGGCGCGAGCGGGCGGCCGAGGCACTCCGCTCCGTGGGCCTCGGCGAACGGCTGACCCACGTGCCGTCCGAGATGTCAGGCGGCCAGCAGCAACGCGTGGCTATCGCGCGGGCGCTGGTGAAGCAGCCGAAGGTGCTGCTGGCCGACGAACCGACGGGCAACCTCGACGAGGGCACCCGCGACGAGATCATGGCCCTGCTCGAAGGGCTGTGGCGGGAGCAGGGCCTCACCTTCGTGCTGGTCACGCACGACTCGTCGATCGCCCGCAGGTCGCCCCGGCTGGCGACCATCAAGGCGGGGGAGCTGACGCTGACGGAGCAGCGCGTGGGCTGACGCCTTGACAGGGTCGCTCAGCGGCCGAGCACCTGGTCGATCTCGGCCATCTGCCCGGCGGTGAGCGGCCCTTTCGCGAGGGCGCCCGCGTTCTCCTCGGCCTGGGCGACCGAGCGGAAACCGGGGATCGGGACGGTACGCGGGCTGCGCGCCCACAGCCAGGCGAGGGCGCCCTGGGCGAGCGTACGGCCCTCGCTGGTGAGGATGTCCCGCAGCGACTCGACGCGCCCCAGCCAGTCCGCGTCGGCGCCGGTTCCCTCGGTGAACCCCGGCAGCCAGGCGGGCGGCGCGCTACGGATGTCCCCGGCCTCCAGGCGCTTGCCCGCCGTGTGCTTGCCCGTCAGCAGGCCCATGGCGAGCGGGCTGCGGTTGACGCTGGCGAGGTTCAGCTTCTCGCACAGCGCGACGATCTCGGGCGCGTCCTGCAGCAGGTTCATCGCGTGCTGCACGGCCGTGCAGTGCGGGCCCTCGGCGAACACGGCCGCCCGCTCGGCGTCGTCGGTGCTCCAGCCGTACGAGCGGATGAGCCCTTCCCGTACGAACTCCTCGCAGAGCTCGCGCAGTTCGGCCGCCCGCTCGGGGTCGCCGTCGTTCATGTGGAACTGGTAGAGGTCGATGTGGTCGGTGCCCAGCCGTTCCAGGGACGCGGTCAGCGCGCGGCGCGCGTGGGCCGGGGAGTCGTCCTGTCCGTCGGCGGTCCGGGTGTGCTCGTCGAAGAGGTTGCCCCACTTGGTGGCGACGACGACCTCGTCCCGGCGCTTGCCGAGGGCACGGCCGAGCAGCCGCTCGCTGTGCCCCGTGCCGTAGGCGTCCGCCGTGTCGAAGAAGGTGACGCCCAGGTCGAGGGCGCGCCGGATCGCCCGTACGGACTCCTCGTCGTCGACCTTGCCCCAGCCCAGGGGCTGCCCGTCGGGGCGCTGCCACTCGCCGCCGATGGCCCAGCACCCGAAGCCGAGTGCGCTGACCTGGATGCCGCTGCGTCCCAGGGTGCGTGTCGCCCCGTGTTCGCTGTGTTCACTGTTCTCGCTGTGCTCGACCTGCTCGCTGGTCTCCATGCCCGGGAACGCTAGGAGTTGGAGTGCGCGCTAGGGCAAGGGCCTGGCAGGGGTCTTTTCCGGACGATCGTCGGCTCGTTCAGGCCTGGCCGGTCTCGAAGCGGGTGATCCTGCCGTCGTCGTCCACGGTGAAGTTCCACCTCGTGCGCATCTCGCCCCAGGTGTCGTTGCTGTAGCGGGCGATGAGGGCGCGGCCGCCCCTGGACTCGTTGTCGACGTCCATGTGGCCGTGGGTGGAGAAGATCTCCTCCTCCGTCCACTCGTCGAGGTCGCGGTCGGAGCCGTCGTCGGACATGGTCGCGTCCGGGGCGAGGATCGCCTGGAAGGCCTGACGGTCATGCGCGTTCACGGCGCTGACGAATGCGCGGACCGTGGGGTCCTTGAGCCTGGCCACCTGAATCGTCATGCTCGCCAGCCTCACACCGGGTCAGGGGGCCCGCCACCTGGGAGGGCGGTACGGGTGGCGGGGCCCGGGACAGCCCTGCGGGGAACGTGCGGAGACACCCGATCGGCCGCGAGGGGCGGTGCGGAAGGTGTCATCGGTGCGACGGTGGAAACGCGGGAGGGGACGTCAGGGACGTGACAGTCGCTGTCCACTCCTCAGCCGGTCGTCGTCCGCTCGTCGCCGGCTCGTCGTCCGCTCGTTGTCCGCTCGTTGTCCACTGTGCTCAGGAGCCGCTGTGAAGAAGTCGACAAACGCGACCAAGTTCAACCGACACGACCTGGGGCTGCTGCTGCTCCGTCTGGGCACGGGCGGGGTGCTGGCCGCGCACGGCACGCAGAAGCTCTTCGGCTGGTTCGGCGGGCACGGCATCGAGGGCACGGGAGCCTTCATGGAGTCCGTCGGATACGAACCGGGCAAGGCGAGCGCGAGGGCCTCGGGACTGGCCGAGACGGGCGGCGGCACGCTGCTCGCGCTGGGCCTCGCCACGCCGGCGGCGGGTGCGGCCGCCGCGGGCGCCATGGCGGGCGCCGCCGCGGTGCACACGCCGAACGGCTTCTTCAACACGGAGGGCGGCTACGAGTACGCGGCGACCCTCGGCCTGGCCGCCGCGGGGCTCGCGATCACGGGACCGGGCCGGCTGTCCCTGGACCACGCGTTCCGCCACGTCTTCGACCGCGGCTGGATGGTGCCGGCGGCGCTCGCCGCGACGGGCGCGGCCACGGCGCTGGTGGTGGGGGCGCGGACCAAGCGGGTGCGCAAGGACAAGGAGGGCGAGCAGGAGCCGCTGTTCGAGGACTGAGCGGGGAGGGGGGAGGGGGAAGGGGGGAGGAGGGAGCGCGTGGCTCGGTGCAGGACGTCTGTCGGGCGCCCCCGCGCCCGTGACACCCTGCGCCCATGAGTGATCACCTCGAACCGGGCGCCCCGGAACCCGACCTCTGGGAATCCGTCGCGCTCCTCCACACCTGGCTGGACGAGAACCGCCGACACGACGGCCAACAGGGCCTGCTGCTACGGATGTTGAAGCTCTCGGAGGAGGTCGGCGAGGTCGCCCAGGCGGTCATCGGCGCGACGGGCCAGAACCCGCGCAAGGGGACCACCCACACCTGGGACGACGTCCAGTCCGAGCTGTGCGACGTGATCATCACGGCCCTGGTGGCGCTGCGCAGCCTCACTCCCGAGGCCCAGGAGGTCTTCGCGGCCCGGTTGACGGCCGTCAGGGAACGTTCGCTGGGTTCCCGGTCCCGGGCAACGCCCTGACGAAGGGCGGGACTTGGCGTCGTACGATGACGACCGCCATGTCCGACAACGCGCTCTGGATCGCCTCCCTCACCGCCGGCACCGCCGTGCTCGCCAGCTGGGTCACGAGTTGGGGCACCACACGCGCGGCCCGCATCCAGGCCGACACCGTGACGACGGCCCAACGCGAGGAGCGGCGGCGGGAGGCGCGGCGCACGGCGTACGCGGATCTCCTCGAGCAGGCGCAGCGCCTGGGCGACCTGTACCGGCAGGTGTCCGACCTGAGTGCCGAGGGCGGGACCGCGGCGGACCGGGCCCGCCTGGTGGATCTGCGCGAGCGCCAGCGGGACGAGTACAGCAGGCTCCGGCACTGTGTGTGGATCGTGTCCCTGGAGGGCCCGGAGACGGTGGCCGACGCGGCCGACGCGCTGCGGCACGCGACGACCCCTCCGTTCCGCGCGCTGGAGGCCATGATCGAGGGCGATCCCTCGGCGGCCGATCCCTCGGCGGCCGACCGCTTCGCGGCGTCCCGCGCCCCGTTCTGGGAGTCCGTCATAGCCTTCGCCGCCGCGGCACGCGAGGTGCTCCAGCAATCCTAGACGAGCGGTTATCGTCCGCGTATGGACAGGGAATCGGCGCGTTCGACGCGTGCGGTGCTGATCGACATCGACGGCGTCCTCACGGTCTCGTGGAAGCCGCTGCCGGGCGCGGTGGAGGCGCTACGACAGGTACGGGACTCCGGCCTGGACGTGGCCCTGCTCACCAACACCACGTCCCGCACCCGCGCGTCCCTCGCCGACTCGCTGGCCGGGGCGGGCTTCCCCGTGACGGCGCAGGACATCCTCACGGCACCCGCGGCGACGGCGGCGTACCTGGCCGAACACTTCCCCGGCGCGAGGTGCTCCCTCCTGAACAGCGGCGACATCGCTGAAGACCTCACGGGCGTGGACCTCATCGACCCCAACGACCCCGACGACACGGACACCGTCCCGGACGTGGTCGTGGTGGGCGGCGCGGGCCCAGAGTTCGACTACTCGACCCTCAACCGCGCCTACGCCCACCTCCAGCGGGGCGCTCACCTGGTCGCCATGCACCGCAACCTGTACTGGCGCACCGACGAGGGCCTGCAACTGGACACGGGCGCCTTCCTGTTGGGCCTGGAGGAGGCCGCCCGCACACGGGCCGAGATCACGGGCAAACCGGCACCCGCGTTCTTCGAAGCCGCCCTGTCCCACGTGGGCGCCGAGCCCGGCCAGGCACTGATGGTCGGCGACGACATCGAGTCCGACGTACTGGCGGCCCAGCGCACGGGCGTCACCGGCGTCCTCGTCAGAACGGGCAAGTACCTGCCGGAGACCCATCGGTCGGCGAGCGCGGAACCGGATCACGTCCTGGACTCGTTCGCGGACCTTCCGGGGCTGCTGGAATCCGCCTGAGGCGGAACGTGGCGTTGCGCACGCCAATGGCCTCAAGTGGCGTCCGGCCTGCCAGAGCGAGCCCTGTGAGATTCGCACAGGCCCCTGTGTGACGCACACGGACAGGCCATGCGAATCCCACGCCCCGCCGATGACAGACGAACGATGACCGCCACCCCCGCACTCTGCAATCGTGGGGAGACGAAGGCACCGGGAAGGCGGCCCGGCACCTCGGTTCGGAGATCCGGCCGCCCGTTCCCGGCCCCCGCGCCGTCATGCGAGGCAGCCCGCTCGAGGAGGAGAGCGCTCGCCCTTCTGGAGGCCCCCGTGGACAAGCGGTACGAGGTGTACTGCCTCAGGGATCCGCGTTTCTATGACGCGCCGCACCATGACCGGACACGGGACGACCGTGGCCGCTTCCGGCAGGCCCGGCGCCAGGTCCCGGAGGGGTGGGTGCGGGAGGAAGTCGGTGACTGGGTGGTGTGCCGCCCCGCCGACGCCGTGCTTCCCCCGCAGGGCTGGAAGGTCCATGTCTCGGCGTGTCTGGAGAATGCCGAGGCGGTCGTCGAGGACGTGTGGGGCTACTGCGTCCCGCGCCGCGTCCCCTTCAAGTTCCTCCCCGGCAGGGACGCCCTGTTCCTCGCCAACGCCAAGTACGCGCACCGCGGGTCCAGCGGGAAGTTCGTCACCGTCTACCCCGTGGACGAGACCCAGTGCGAGCGGGTGCTCACCGAGCTGGGCGGCCTCCTCGACGGGCGGCCGGGACCGTACATCCTCAGTGATCTGCGCTGGGGGGACGGTCCGCTCTACGTCAGGTACGGGGCCTTCGCCGACCGGTACTGCGTGTCGGCCGACGGTGTGCTGGAGCAGGCGGTGGAGGACCCCTCGGGGCGTCTGGTGCCCGATGTGCGGGGCCCCACCTTCCACGTGCCGGAGTGGGTGCGGCTGCCCGGATTCCTCGCACCCCACCTCGCCGAGAGCCGGCGGACCACCGTCGCCGACCTGCCCTACCGGATCGAGAAGGCGCTGCACTTCTCCAACGGCGGCGGGCTGTACGCCGCGGTCGACACCCGTACGGGCGAGCGCGTCGTCCTCAAGGAGGCCCGGCCCCACGCGGGGCTCACGCCGGACGGAGCGGACGCCGTGGCCCGGCTGGAGCGTGAGCGGAAGGCCCTGGAGCGGCTGCGGGGGCTGCCCTGCGTCCCGGCCCTGCGCGATCACTTCGAACTGGGCGGTCACCACTTCCTCGTCGAGGAGTTCATCGAGGGCAAGCCCCTGCACAGGCTGTTCGTCGAGCGCTATCCGCTCGCCGCGCTGGATCCGGCCCCGGCCGCCTTCGCCGAGCACTCCGCCTGGGCGCTCGACGTGTACCAGCGGGTGGAGGACGCCGTCGCGGCCGTCCACGACCGGGGCATCGTGATCGGGGACGTGCACATGTACAACGTGCTGGTCCGGCCCGACGGCAGGGTGGTCCTCATCGACTTCGAGGGCGCGTCGGACGTGGCGGACGCGCGGCACCAGATCCTGGCGGCGCCGGGCTTCCTCGCCCCCGACGGGACGACCGGCTTCGACATCGACCGGTACGCGATGGCCTGCCTGAGGCTGGCCCTCTTCATGCCGCTGACCGGCCTGATCGAGCTGGACCGCGGCAAGGCGCGGCAGCTCGCCGCGGAAGCCGCGCGTCTGTTCCCCGTCCCCAGCCCGTTCCTGGACGAGGCCGTCCGCACGGTCGCCGGCGACGGCGGGAAGGCCGCTTGGACGACCGCCGGGGCGACGGCCAGGGCGACAGCCGAGGCGTACGACGAGCCCCGGCTGGAGCCCGACCTCTCCGGCTGGCCCCGCGCCCGGGAGTCGATCAGCGGCGCCGTCCTGGCCGCCGCCACACCCGAGCGCCACGACCGGCTCTTCCCCGGCGACATCGAGCAGTTCGCTTTTCCCGGCGGCGGACTGAACGTGGCCCACGGCGCGGCGGGCGTGCTGTACGCGCTGGACGTGACGGGCGCCGGACGTCACCCCGGCCACGAGGACTGGCTGATCCGGCACGCGCTCACCCCGGAACCCGGCACCCACCTCGGCTTCTACGACGGCATGCACGGCACCGCCTACGTCCTCGACCACCTCGGGCACCGCGAGGAGGCCGTCAAGATCCTCGACATGTGCCTGGGCGAACGCTGGGACGCCCTCGCCCTGGACCTCAAGGGCGGCCTGTCCGGCATCGGGCTCAACCTGCTGCACTTCGCGGCCACCACCGGCGACGCCGCCTGCCGTGACGCCGCCCACCGCGTGGCGCAGACCGTCGCCGACCGTCTGGGACCAGCCGACTCCGTACCCGAGACGAGCGGCGGCGACCATCCGCGAGCGGGGCTGATGTACGGATCATCCGGGCCCGCGCTGCTGTTCCTGCGCCTGTACGAGTACGGCGGCGACCCCGCGCACCTCGACCTGGCGGCCACCGCGCTGCGCCAGGACCTGCGACGCTGCGTGGTGCGCGAGGAGGGCTCGATGGAGGTGAACGAGGGCTGGCGCACCATGCCCTACCTCGCCGACGGCAGCGTGGGCATCGGCATGGTCCTCGACGGCTACCTGGCACACCGGGCGGACGAGGAGTTCGCGACAGCCGCCGACGCGATCCGCAGGGCCGCCACAGCGTCCTTCTACGTCGAACCCGGGCTCTTCGACGGTGCCGCCGGGATGATCCTCCACCTCAGCCACGCCCATCCACCCGGCACGGCCGCCGCGCGGGACCCCGTGGTCGCGGACCACGTACGCCGTCTGGCCCGCCACGCCTGCGTACTCGACGGACGGCTCGCTTTCCCGGGCGAGCAGTTGATGCGGCTGTCCATGGACCTGGCCACCGGTGGCGCGGGGGTCCTGCTGGCCCTGGGCGCCGCCCTCCACCCGCGGCCGACCGGACTGCCGTTCCTGACCAGAACGAAAGAAACGAAAGAGACCAGAGAGGCAAGAGAAGAGAGGCAAGAGAGAGGAGGTGAAGACGTATGTCGCTCCTCGAGTTGCAGGGCCTGACCATCGAGCCCGAGACCGGCGCGAAGCCGCCGCCGGGCAGCCGGGCAAGCAAGGGCTGCTTCATAGGTGGCAGCTTGCTCAGCATCATCTTCTGTTAGGGGCCAGGCCTCTGACCGTGATGGCGGGGGCCCCGCGCCCCCGCCCCGTCCGCTGCGACGTACGACGACGGGAGCGGCCCGTGGACCGACGTGCGGCGGACCGTCTGCTGCTGGCGGCGGTCCGGCGAGGCGGCGCCTGGGGCGGCGTCCTCGCCACCGCTTCCCTCCTGCTCGCCGGGGTCTACGTCGTTCTGCCCGCCGTCATGGGCCGCGCCGTCGACGCCGTACTCGGGCACGGCGACTCCGCGCTGTGGCTGACCCTGTCCGCCGTCGCGGTCGCACTGCTGGTGGTGTGCGACACGGCGGACGACTACGCCGGCGCCGTGGCGAACTCGCGCTCCACCGCGTGGCTCCGTCACACCCTGCTCGGGCACGTCCTCGGCATGGGCACCCGCGCCGTCCGCCGCTACACCCCCGGGGACCTGGTGGCGCGCCTGGTGGGCAACACCGCCCAGGCCGGCAGCGCGCCGTCGGGCCTGGTGTGGGCGGTGACCGAACTGATCCCCCCGGTCGGGGCCGTGGTGGCCCTGGCCCTCATCGACCCCTGGCTGTGCCTCACCTTCGTGGCCGGACTGCCGCTGATCGTCCTGGTGGTCCGTGCCTTCGTGCGCGACGTCTCCGATCTCAACGACCGTTACTTCGCCACGCAGGGCCGTATCGCCGCCCGGCTCGGCGACGCCCTCACCGGAATCCGCACCATCACCGCCGCCGGGACGACAGCCCGCGAGACCGGCCGGGTGCTCGAACCGCTGCCCGAACTGCACCGCCACGGCGTGGGGATGTGGCAGGCGTTCGCACGGGTCTCCGCGCGGGACGCGGCGATCGTCCCCCTGCTGGAGGTCGCCGTGCTCGCCGTGGCCGGGCTAGAACTCGCCCGGGGCCGCGTCACTCCGGGCCAGATGCTCGCCGCCAGCGAGTACGTGCTGCTGGCCACCGGTGTGAGTTCGCTGGTGGCCTCGGTGAACAAGCTGGCCTTCGCGCGCGCCACCGCCGGACGGGTCGCCGAGGTGCTGGGCGAGCCCACGGTCGCCCACGGCGACGCGCGACTGCCCTCGGCAGGCGGCGGGCGGCTGGAGTTCCGCCGGATCACCGTCCGCACCGCAGAGGGCGGGACCGTACTGGACGGCGTCGATCTGGACGTGCCGGCGGGCAGCCTCACCGCCGTCGTGGGACGCTCCGGATCCGGGAAGTCCCTGCTGGCAGCGCTGGCCGGGCGGCTGACCGACCCGGACGACGGCGAGGTACGGCTCGACGGAGTGCCGCTCGCCGCCGTGGACCGCGCGGAGCTGCGACGGTCCGTCGCATACGGCTTCGAACGCCCGGTGCTGCTGGGCGAGACGTTCACCGACGCGATCGGGTTCGGGCCACGGACGCCCTCGGACGCGGAGGTGTCGGCCCAGGCCGCCGCCGCACGCGCCGACTCCTTCATCCGGACCATGCCCGAGGGCTACGCCACCAGGCTCACCGCGGCCCCGCTCTCGGGCGGGGAGTCCCAACGGGTGGGCCTGGCACGCGCGTTCGTGCAGACGGACCCGTGCGGCCGGCTTCTCGTGCTGGACGACGTGACGGCCAGCCTCGACACGGTCACCGAGCACCAGATCGGGCAGGTGCTCACCGGATCCGGAGCCCTGGCCGACCGTACGCGGCTGGTCGTGACCCACCGGGTGTCCACCGCCGCTCGCGCGGACCTCGTCGTCTGGATGGGCGGGGGCCGCGTCCGGAGGCGGGGTACGCACCGCGAACTGTGGGCGGATCCGGAGTACCGGGCCATCTTCCGTCCGGAGCGGGGCCCCTTGCGTCCGGAGCGGGGGCTCGGCGGGGGCATGCCGTGATCCGGGGAGCACGCGGTCTGCTGCGCTCCGCACTGCGCACGCGGCGCCGTGAGTTCCTCCGGCTCACCGGGTGGTCGCTGGTCCAGGCCGTGCCCGCGCTGCTGTCCGGCTGGCTGGTCGCCCGCGCCGTCGACGACGGCTTCCTCACCGGCCGTGCGGCCGAGGGCTTCGGCTGGCTCGGGCTGCTGGCCTGCGCCGTCCTGGTCGGTGCCTGGGGCACCCGGCAGGCCACGCTCGAACTGGCCGGGGTGGTCGAGCCGTTCCGCGACGACCTGGTCACCCTCGTCACCGCCGGCACACTGAAACGCTCCGCGCGTCCCGGGCAGCCCGCCGACACGGCGGGCGTGGCACGGCTGACCGAGCAGGTGGAGATCGCCCGCGAGTCGTACGGGGCGGTCGTGATGTTCGTGCAGACCTTCACCGTCACGGCGGTGAGCGTGCTGCTCGGGCTGGCCGCGCTCGATCCCGCGCTCCTGCTGTTCGTCGCGCCGCCCCTCGCGGCCGGGCTCGTTGTCTTCCTGCTGGCCCTGCGGGCCATGGCCGCCCGGCAGCGGGCGGTCGTCCTCGCCGACGAGGCCATCGCCGAGCACCTGGGCGTGGTGGCCGGAGGGCTGCGGGACGTGACGGCCTGCGGTGCCGAGGACCTCGAACGCGACCGGGTCGGCGCCCGCGTGGATACGGCGGCGAGCGCGGCTCGCGCCCTGGCCCGGCTCACCGCCCTGCGCACCACCGCACTGGGCGTCGGCGGCTGGCTGCCGGTCGTCCTCATCCTGGTCGGCGCCCCGTGGCTGGTCCACGACGGAGTCACGCCCGGCGCGATCCTGGGCGCGCTGACCTATGTGTCACAGAGCCTGCAGCCGGCCCTGCGGGGTTTCGTCCAGGGGGTCGGCGGAAGCGGGCTGTGGCTGCTGGTCACTCTCGGGCGGATTCTGGAGGCGTCGGGGTCGGTGCGGGCGGGGGCCAAGACGGCCGAGACAGTGGGGGCAGTGGGGGCAGTGGGGGCAGTGGGGGCAGTGGGGGCAGTTGGGGCAGTGAGGGCGAGGGAACCCAAAGAGACCGCCCCGACCTCAACAGCAGCCACCCCGACCCCGACAGACACCACCCCGACCCCGACCGGAGCGGAGCCCGGGGACGGCCATGTCGAGTTGCATGGTGTCACCTTCGGCTACGCGCGCTCCGCCGAACCGGTCGTGCGGGATCTGGACCTGTCCCTCCCCTCGGGCACCCACCTGGCGGTCGTCGGCCCCAGCGGTGCGGGCAAGTCCACTCTCGCCGCGCTCATCGCGGGGGTGCTCGACCCGCAGGCCGGCCAGGTCCGCCTCGGTGGTGTCCCGGTCGGGTCCCTCGACACCGGTGGGCCGGCCCGGGCCCGTGTGCTGATCCCGCAGGAGGCGTACGTCTTCGCCGGCACCCTGCGCGAGAACATCGCCTACCTCCGGCCCACGGCGACCCCGGCCGACCTCGACGCCGCGGTCCGCGCCATCGGGGCGGACGGGCTCACCGAACGCCTCGGCGGCTACGACGCGGCCGTGGATCCGGCCCAGCTGTCCGCCGGTGAGCGCCAGTTGATCGCCCTCGTGCGCGCCCTGCTGCCGCCCGCCCGGCTGGTCCTGCTCGACGAGGCCACCTGCCACCTCGACCCGGCCGCCGAGGCGGTCGCCGAACAGGCCTTCGCCCACCGCCCGGCCACCCTGATCGTCTGCGCCCACCGGATCAGCTCCGCCCTGCGCGCCGACCTCGTCCTCGTCATGGACGGCCCGCGCTGCCACCTCGGCACGCACGACCGGCTGATGGCCGACAGTGCCCTCTACCGTGACCTGTTCGGCCACTGGGACCGCGCGGTGGCCGACGTCGGGCGCTGATCCGCGCTGCCGGGCCGGACTACAGCCAGCCCGACTCCCGGGCGATCCGGATGGCGTCGATGCGGTTGCGGGCCCCTGTCTTCCTGGAGACCGCGTTCAGGTGGTTGCGGACCGTGCCCACCGACAGCGACAGCCGTTCGGCGATCTCACGCGTGGGCGTGCCGTCCGCCGCCAGCCGCAGCACCTCCAGTTCCCTCGGGGTCAGGGGGCTCTCGGCCGAGGACAGCGCCAGCAGCGCCAGTTCGGGGTCGATGAACCGCTCGCCCGCCGCCACCTTGCGGACGGCCTGGGCCAGGATGTCGTGGGGGTTGTTCTTGCCCATGAGGCCCGCGACACGCAGCAGCGCCTGTCGCAGACGTTCGAGGGGCGGCGCCGACTCGACCACCAGCAGGGTCCGGGTGTCCGGCAGCCGGGCGGCCAGCTCCCGCGATGTGCTCAGCGCCCCGTCCCAGCCGCCGTCGACGTCGATGACGACCACGTCGGGCCGGTACGACAGCGCCCGTGCGAGGGTCTGCCCGGGCCCCGGTGACGCCGCGACCACCTCGATGTCCTCCTCGCGTGTCAGCAGGGCCGTGAGCGCCCCGCGCACCAGGTCTGCCTCCTCCACGAGAAGAACACGGATCAACATCGCTCCCGCCCGGCCGCACGCGGCCTGCCTCACACGACGCGTCCCGGACGCTCCGACGACGCCGAATGAAGTATCTCCACATATCTCCTTGCTTGCCGTACATCCCCTTGCTTGCCGCACATGTCCTACGGCCGTGGCCGCGTCCCCGCCGGGCTGGCCAGTCCCAGACGGGTGAGGAACTGCTGCAGCGTGAACGCCGCCATGCCGAGGGCCACGGCGTTGCCCGGGACCCGGGACGGCTCGACGGTGAGATCCGGCAGCGAGCCTGGCATGACGTGCCGGGGAAGTTCCTCGCGCACGGCGGGCAGGAGCCAGCCGGCCAGGGCCTCGGAGGCCCAGCCGGTGAGGGTGACGCTGGGGACGTCGAGCATGTTGACCAGGTCGCCGAGGCCCGCGGCGAGGTAGTGCGAGGTGCGGCGGGCGAGCTCCCTCAGTGCCGGGTCGCCCGCGGCGAGACCGTCGGCGACCGCCCCGACGAAGTCACGTTGCCGTGGCAGCCGCAGCGTGGGGTGTTCCGGGTCGATCTCGGCGAGGGTCGTCCGCAGACCGGGTGCGCCGAGATACGCCTCGACGCAGCCACGCCGACCGCAGCGGCACGGCCGTCCGTCCAGCTGCAGGAGCGTGTGCCCCCATTCACCGGCGTTGTTGGTGGTGCCGCGGACCAGGGAACCGTCGATGGCGATGCCGGCGCCGACGCCTGTGCCGAGGTTGACGACGGCCATGGTGTCGACCACGCGCCCGACCCCGAACCACATCTCGGACAGGACCACCGCCTTGAGCGGATTGTCGACGTACACGGGGACCAGGAGGCCGCTCGCCAGCATCTTCTCGATGTGCACGTCGCGCCAGTCCCAGTTCGGCGCGAAGACCGAGACACCGGCTTCGGGATGGACGTGCCCCGGCATGCTGACTCCGACGCCGATGACGTGCTCGTGCTCGGCTCCCCCGGCCCCGACGGCCGACTCGATCGCGCGGACGATGCCGTCGACGACGTAGGCCGGGTCGTTCTCGTCCTCGTCGAGCGCGACCTCGCCCTGGCCGAGGGCGCCGAGCGCGAGGTCGTACACCGTGGCGTCGACGTAGGTCTCGGCCACGTCGACGCCGACGATGCGGCCGCGGTCGGGATCGATGGTGAGCCGCTCCTGCGGCCGTCCCCCGGTGTTGTTCTCCACGGTGGCGATGCGCAGGACGCCTTCGGACAGGAACTCGGTGACCAGGGTGGCCACGGTCGCCGGACTGAGTCCGGTGTGCCGGGCGAGTTCCTGACGGGTGGACGACCCGAGTTCGAACAAAGCGTGCAGAACCTGGAAACGGTTCTCGCTGCGCAGATCCCGGGCCGTACGCCGCATCGCCATGCCCCAACTGCTCCCTCAGCCGTCTGGAGACTCCAGCCGCAGTGTACGGAGCTCCGGATTGCCCGGTCCGGCGGCGCCCCGCACCAGCAGGGTCAGCCCGGACCAGCCCGACGGGATCCAGAGTATGTTCGAATCCCCGCCGGAGAAGGCCGGCCGACCGCCGTCACCGTCACCGTCACCGTCACTGTCATCGTCACCGACCCAGACGCGGCCCACGCACTCCCCGTCGCCCTCGTCGTCGTCCCCGGCATCCCTGGCAGCCCATCCGGTCACGCGGATCTGCTCCCCGTCCAGCCGTACCACGAAGCCGTCGTCGGACGTCGGCAGGTCGACGTCGAGCCACGCCTCCTCCCCCGGCTCCAGGGCCAGCGGCAGCCGGATGTCCTGCGCACGCCCGGCCTCCGCAGCGAAACGGGTCAGCAGCTCGTCGTCCTGCACGGAGCACGACCAGCCCGTCACCGGCTCCAGGCCGAGCAACTCGGCGCCCAGGCCGCCGCCACTGGGGTGGTGCGGCAATGTGACCGCGACCTGATGGGTTCCGGCGGGCAGCAGGACCCAGGGGTCCTCGGCGGTGACGGTGCGCGGCTCGCCGTCGTCCACGCTCACACGCAACGGCTCGACCACGCCCCGCAGATGCAGCGCCGACGCGGTGTCCGACCGGATGTCGCGCGTGTAGGTGACGGGGAGCCCGACACGGGTACTGCTCCAGCCGCCGAGCACGCGCACGGGCGTCGGCAGGCCCGCCCAGTGGCCGCGCACCGACCACAGGGCCGACACGTCCGTCACGTCCCGGACCGTCCACGGCGTGCCGAGTCCGCGCAGCGCGCCGAGGCGGAGGGCCGGCAGGCGCGCGTCGTCGAAGTTCGCGTGCCCCCAGATCTCCACGACGGCCTCGACGGCGACAGGACCGGTCGCCTCACGCACGTCGATCCGCTGTGCCGCGCCGAACCCGGCGATCGTCGGACGCGCACGCCCGTCGATCGACAGGTCGACGATGTCCGCCGCGCCGACGAGCAGGAGTTCGTCGACATCCGTCAGATCAGCTGTGGTCCGGTAGGTTCCGCGCCCTCGGTACACGCCGATCGACTCCAGCGTGGGCGGCAGTTCGTGGCTGCCGGCCGGCTGCTCGGGAGCGCCGTCCGGTCGCCGTCGTGCGGCCCGTACGGTGGTGGGCGGCGCCGCGCTTTGCCGGATCGGCGCCGCGCTTTGCCAGGTCGGCGCCGCGCTTTGCCGGATCGGCGCCGCGCGCAGCCGTACGGCGTCCGAGGGCATCACCGCGACAAGCGTCAGTCCCCCGGCAGTCACCCGCTCGGGCGCGCCCGCCGTCGGCGCCGGGATCTCGACCCGGGCCCCGTCCAGGACGACGGTGACCGGCACCTCGGAGGAGAACGTCAGCACTCCGTCCGACGCCGCCACCAGATCCGCCGACGCCAGGGTGAGCGTCCCGTCGTACCCCCACGTCTGCAGCGGAACGTCCACCAGCATCAGCGGACACGAGTCCGCGGCGACGGCGACCGGCACGCCGTTCACGACCGCCGTGCCCGGGGCCGTACCCGCCGCCGTGTCCGTGGTATCCGCACCGCCGAGATGCGGTACGGCGATGAGTTGACCGCCCTCGTCGAGGTCCAGGGCCGACGGCGAAGAGCTGGTCGGGAAGTCGGCGCTCACCCTCACACCCGGCACGGTCGAGGTGGCGAGCGCCAGTCGCGGCCCCAGGGTGTCGATCACGCGGGCGAGCACCTGGGCCTGGGTGTACTCGGGCCGTTCGGCGCCGGTGGACGAGACGTAGCCGCCGAAGTCGTAGCCGTGGCTCATGAAGTTGGCGGGGGTGCCCCAGTTCCCCGTGGACGGCGTGTACCCGAAGTTCCACCCGGACGACTGCAGGTACGGCGCGATCAGCGAGGCGCCGCTCGCCAGAAGCCGCCGCAGTGTCCGGTGGCGCCGGTTCGTCTCGGTGATCAGCAGGGGCAGGCCGCGGGCCGACAACAGCTCGGCGTAGCGCCGTACTTCCGGCTCGATGTCCGGGGAGTCGTCGTCCGGGTAGAAGTTGCAGGCCGGTACGACGCCGGGGACGTCTCCGGTGGCTCCTTCGATGTCGCCCTGTCCGGAGCAGGCGATCAGCGGCACGGTGATGCCGTGGCGGATCGCCTGGTCGCGCAGGGCGGTCACATACCCGGTGCGGTCCTCGCAGTCGAAGAAGTCCAGCTCGTTCTCCAGCTGCACCATGATGACGGTGCCGCCCGCCGGGTACTGACGCTCGGCGAGCAGGGGCAGCACCTGGTCGAACCAGGCGGTGACCCCGGCGAGGAAGCGCGGCTCGTTCTGACGGACCCTCAACTCCGGGTCCAGGCCCAGCCAGGCGGGCAGCGCGCCGCCGTCCCACTCGGAGCAGATGTACGGGCCCGGCCGCGCGATGACGTACAGCCCGGTCTCCTGCGCGAGGTCCAGGAAGGCGGCGACGTCGCGCCGGCCCTCGAAGGACCAGCGGCCGGGTGCCGTCTCGTGGAAGTTCCACGGCAGGTAGACGTCCACGCAGGTGTATCCCGAGTCCCGTACCTGTTCGAGCCGGGCACGCCACTGCTCGCGCGGAAGGCGGAAGTAGAACAGCGACGCGCACAGCACGACGCGCGGACCGCCCTCGATCCGGATGCCCCGGGCGTCGAACTCGATGGCACTGTTGAGCACTGTCGTCGGACTACTGCTACTCACTTGACCCCCGCGCTTCCACCGCTGATGTCCATCTCGTACAGGTACTTCTGGCCCAGGTAGTAGACGAGGATCATCGGCAGGGCGAGCAGGATCGAGCCGACCATCACCAGGTTCCAGGGCGGGGCCTGGCCCGCCTGCGAGGTGGCGGTGATGTACTGCACGCCCAGGGCGAGCGGCATCTTCGACTCGTCGTTGAGGTAGATCAGGGGGCCCATGAAGTCGCCCCAGGTGTGGGTGAGCGTGAAGATGCCGATGGCGATCAGGACGGGCCTGAGCATCGGGAACATGATCCGCCGGTAGATGCCGAAGAAGCCCAGGCCGTCCATCATGGCGGCCTCGTCGAGCTCGCTGGGCAGCCGGGAGACGAACTGCCGTACCAGGAAGACGTTGAAGGCGTTGGAGAAGAAGTTCGGCACGATCAGCGGCAGGAAGGTGTTCACCCAGCCCAGGTCCCGGAAGAGGATGAACTGGGGGATCATCGTGATCTGCGTCGGGATCATCATCGTCGCGATGACGACGAGGAAGATCGTGTTCTTGCCCGGCGCCCGCAGCCGGGCGAAGGCGTAACCGACGAGACCGCTGGAGAGGACCTGCCCCGCCACCGAGAACAGCGAGATGAGCACCGAGTTGAGCAGGAAGGTGCCCACCGGCAGCTCGGTGCCGAAGACCCGGGAGAAGTTGTCCCAGTGGAACTCGCGCGGGATGACCGTGAACGAACCGGAGTTCACGGTGGCGTCGCTGGACAGGGCGATCGAACCGACGAAGACCAGCGGGGTGGTCAGGACCGCCGCGACGATCAGCAGGGTGCCGTAGCTGAAGGGTGTCGCGCGGAACGCCCGTACGGCAGGGGCCTCTTGGCGTTTCTTGCTGAGGGGGGTCGCCAGGACCGCCATCACTTCACCTCGGTCTCGTAGAACACCCAGCGCCGGGTGGTACGGAAGGCGATCACCGTGAACACCAGGATCACCAGGAACAGCAGCCAGGAGATCGCCGAGGCGTAACCCATGTGGTAGTAGTTGAACGCCTGGTCGAACAGGAGCGGCACCAGAGTCTGGGCCGCCTCGTAGCCCGCGGGGTTCTTGCCTTTCGGGATGAGGATGTAGACCTGCGAGAAGATCTGGAACGCGTTGATCAGACCCATGATCAGGTTGAAGAAGATGATGGGCGTCAGATGCGGCAGCGTGATGCTCCAGAACTGCCGCGTCGCGCTCGCGCCGTCGACCTCGGCCGCCTCGTACAGCTCACGCGGGATGCCCTTCATGGCGGCGAGCAGCAGCACGGTCGCGGCGCCCGCGCCCCACGCCGACATCAGGATCAGGGCGGGCTTGACCCAGGGGCCGTCGTACAGCCAGTTGGGGCCTGAGACGCCGAACGTGCCGAGGAAGTCGTTGATCGGGCCGTTCGGCGCGAGCACCATACGGAAGATCATCGCTGTGGCGACCAGCGGGATCAGAGTCGGCAGATAGATGAGAGTGCGGAACAACTTCCGGGCCCTGACCTGCTTGTTGAGCAGGTTCGCCAGCCACAGCCCGAGCACCAGGCCCAGCGGGACCGAGATCGCCGCGTAGTAGAAGGTGTTCCCCAGGGCCTTCCAGAACACCGGGTCGTCGGTGAGGGCCGTGACGTAGTTCTGGAAGCCGACCCACTTCGGCGCGTTGAAGGAGTCCCAGTCGGTCAGGGAGTAGTAGATCGACGCGATCATCGGCCCGAGCAGGAAGACCAGGAAGCCGATCACCCACGGTGAGATGAACAGGTAGAAGGAGAGCGCCTCACGGCGCCGCCGCTTGGAGAGCTTCGGCTTCTTCGCCGACGCGGGTTCCTTCGCGGCCGCCGGAGAGGCTTTGGGGATGGGTTCCGTCGTGGTCGCCATCTCCGGTCATCCCGCGGACTTGATGAGGGACTCGAGGTCCTTCTGTACGGCGGTCAACGCCTTCTTGGCGCTGCGCTCCTTGCCGAGCCAGAAGTTGGCGAGGCCGTTCGAGATCGTGTCGATCATCTCCTGCCACTCGGGGATGAACGGCGCCCGGAAGACGAACGCGCTCGACTCGGCGAACGCGCCCATGTCGACGTCCGTCTTCATCCACGACGGCTTGAGGAACGCCTGGCTCTTCTGCACCCCCAGGTTGGCCGGCACGTCCTGACCAGAGGCGATGATCGCCTTCTGCGCCTCGACGTCGGTGAGGAAGTCGATCGCCTTGAAGGCCTTGTCGCGCTGCTTGGAGGTGCGGGAGATCGCGAGACCGCTGCCGAACGCGGACACGGCCTGCTTCTTGCCGCGCCACATCGGCGCGATGTCCCAGTCGAACGTCACCTTCGTCAGACCCGACATGACCCAGAAGCCGTTGGCGTGGGTGGCGACCTTCTGGTTGGGGAAGGCCTGGTCGCCGCCGATGTCGGGGCCCATGTCGGCGTAGTCCGCCTTGCTCGGCACCACCTTGTGCTTGAAGACCAGGTCGCCCGCCCACTGGAGCGCCTCGACCACGGCGTCACTGTCGACGGCGGGCCGGCCGTTCCCGTCGATGATGGTGCCGCCGTTCTGGTAGGCGAGGCTCCACCACTGCGGAAACCACTCCGCGCCGCTGTACCCCCACACCTTGCCGGGGACCGTCAGCTCCTTGAACGCGTCGAGGGCGTCGTCCCAAGTCCAGTCCGCGGTGGGGGCCTTGATGCCCTTCTTGTCGAACATGTCCTTGTTGTAGAACACGGTGACCGCGCCGGAGCGGTCCGGAACCGCGTAGAGCTTGTCCTGGTACGTGTAGAGGGTCCCGACCGGGCCGAACCGCTGATCGAGGTCGAGGTTCGCCTTCTTGGCGAGGTCGTCGAGCTCCAGCAACTGGTTCTTGCTGGAGTACGTGTTGACGCTCTCGGCGACCTGCATGATGTCCGGCCCGTTGCCGCCGGCGATCATCGTCTGCACCTTCTGCGGGTACGAGTCGCCCGGGATCAGCTGCAGCTTGACCTTCAGGTCCGGGTACTTCTTGACCAGCAGGTTGATGCGGGCCTGGTACGTCTTGCGGTCGGGGTCGCCGCCCCACACCGTCATCACGAGTGGCGCGTCACTCGAACCCGCCCCGGAGCCGCACGCGGTGAGCGTGATGACGCCCGCCGCGACCCCCAGCCCAAGAAAACCCCGACGAGAAAACTGCGTTCCGGCAAGCGTCATCGCACTGCCCTTCCCTGAAGTGTGCACACGCCCTGGAGCGCCCTGGAGGCTGCCCGACGATCTCCCAACGATCAGGGCGGGCTTCGAATGGCGGTTAAATTAACCCTCGTTTTAAGCCGGGGACAAGACCTTGTTTCCCACGAGTTTCAGAGGACACGTCAACTCGTGGGGCAGAGGGGGGCAAGGGGGCGCTTGACATGCGAAAGGGCCCCAACCTGGCGGTCAGCGCAGGTCAGGGCCCCGTCGTGTGGTCAACCGTTGCCTGTGCGACCAAGGCTTCGGCGCTTGACGTACAGGCGGTTGCCCGCCGGGCCGGTCCATTCCAGCTGGACGACGCCGGGCACGGCGGCGTCGGCCCTGCGTGAGGGATCCGACCAGTGGCCGGCGCTCGGGTTGAGGAAGAACGTCGACCACGGGCGGCCGTGGTGGTCCACGAAGAAGTTGTTGTGGCCGGCGCCGACACCCGCCGTCCACCGCTCGGAGTACGGGCCCTCGAAGGTGTCCGAGACGGCGACGACCGCGTCGTACTGGTGTTCCCGGCGGCCCGGTCCGGGTTTGTCGTAGGCGTACCGCCTGGTGCCGTCGGGGTTGTCCGACGTCCGGTCCCAGGCGGCCTGGACGAGGTAGTACCTGCCCTCGTACTTGAACACGTAGGCGCCTTCGAGGTACGGCTCGGGTGCGTAGGGCTTCTGCTGGAACTTCGGGAGGTTCGTGGTCGGGACGATGTCCTCCATGTCGTCACGGAACCTGGCGTAGAGGTCGTTGTGCAGCACGAGCCACGCGTCCTGGCCCTCGCTGTAGAGGCTCCCGTCGATGTGGAAGTAGGCGCCGGGCTCGATGAAGTCCGGGCCGCCGGTGACCGGGTCGCCGAAGGGTTTCTCGATGTTGCCCTCGACGATCCGGTACGGGCCCTCGACGCCGCCCTCGCTCACGAGCATGAACGAGCCCACCTTGCGGGAGTGGTCACCCGTGCACGCGACGATGTACCACTTCCCGCGGAAGTAGTGCACTTCCGGGGCCCATGCCTCGCCGCGCTTGCCGAACCGGTCGTCGTGCCAGTACTCCTGCCAAGGGGCGACGACCGTGCGTCCCGGTCGGTTCTCGCCGGCGAACTCTGGTGACCACACCTTGCCCTTCTCGGCGCCGGGCCGGATGCCGGTGGTGTCGGCCAGCTTCCACGGCCCCTCGAGAGACGGGGACACCCAGACGAAGATGCCGTCGTTCCACGGGGCGGGGCCGTCGAGCCCGGGCGAGCGCGTGGTGCCCGTGGCGACGTAGACCGGGCGGCCGTCGACGACGAAGCAGTTGACGTAGGTGTCCCGTATCCAGACGCGGCCGAGGTTCTCGTCACGGGGGCGCAGTTCGAGCGGGAGGACGAAGGAGTTGTCCTCGCGCGGCCACAGGTCCGGCCGGGTGTCGGCGAGTCCGTAGGGCTCGGGATCGGGCCAGTTCGACGGGTGGCGCCCCAGGGGCGCGGTCTCGGCCGACGCGGGAGCTGCCCGCGCGGCGGCCGTGGGCAGGGCTGTCGCCACTCCTAGGCCGGCGACGCCGCCCAACAGGGACCGTCGGGGAAATCCGCTGTCAGCGCTGGTCATCAGTCACGTTCTCCTTCGTGGTCGGGGATGCCGGTGCCCTCTCCGGGTAGACCGCCGACCGGGGGGCGATGCCTTCTGCTTGGTGTGCCGGCTCGATGTGCCGGCTCGATGGGTCCGTGTTCGCCGTCCACGCGGCCAGGTCGGCGGGGACTGGCTGTCCGGCCAGGGCCGTGAGCCGCCGGGCCGAGCGCCGGCCCGCCCACAGGACCACCAGGAGGGCCAGGGCGAGGAGCGGGTAGCCCATCGCGATCCTCGCGACGGCCAGCCAGCCCGTGCGGTCCTCGTCGTACAGCCACTGCCAGACGGCTACCCGGACCGCGAAGACTCCCACCAGTGTGAGCGTGGCGATGTCGTAGTAGCGCCGTGAGGGCTTGTCCTTGAGCCAGGCGGTCCCGGTGCCGTTGAGCACACCCCAGACGATTCCGGCCAGCGGCCGACGTACGAGGACGGAGAGCAGGAAGAACACGCCGAGGGCGACGTTGCTCCAGATGCCCGTCAGGAAGAAGCCCTTGGCCGATCCGGTCTTCCAGGCGACGAACGAGGCGACCGCGACGCCGAACAGGCCGGAGATCGCGGGCTGGAGGGGCTCCTTGCGCACCAGACGCAGCGCGCTGATCGCCAGCGCGACGCCGACGGCGGTGCAGATGGCGGCCGTCAGCCCGAAGGAGGCGTTGGCGAGGACGAAGGCCACGATCGGCAGCATCATGTACACGAGTCCCGCCGTGCCGCCCATCTGCTCCAGCGGTGTGCGTTTCACCGGACGTTCTGAGGTCCTGTCCGGCATATGCGGACCAGGCGCCGGGTGAGAGGGGTGTGTGGGTTCAGTCATGCGGGATCAACTCGTCAAGTAGTCGTTTGTCTGCGGGGCTTGAGGCCCGCGGGTCGCCGACGCAGGCACGCACCGCGCACCACGCACGTCCCGCCGCTCCGCTCGGGAGGCGCGGCTACTCCGAGCCCGCCTGTCCGCACAGGTGGCGGGCGAGGAAGCGGTCGGCCGCGCGGTACGCGTCGATGTTGTTCTCCGGGTTCACGAAGGCGTGGCCCTCGTCGTCCTTGACCATGTACTCGACCTCGACCCCGCGGGCACGGAGGGCGTCGACGATCCGGTCGGACTCGGCCTTGACGACGCGGACGTCGTTGGCGCCCTGGACCACCATCAGCGGCGTGCGGATGTCATCGACACGGCCGATGGGCGAGCGGGCCAACAGGTCCGCCTCCTGCTCCGGATCGTCGGGGTTGCCGGCGTAGAGGTACCAGTTGTTGACCAGGTGGGGCCGCGCGAACACCGGCACCGTCCGCAGGAAGGTGACGAGGTTCGAAGGGCCGCAGAAGTCGATCGCGGCGGCGAAGACGTCGGGGGTGAAGGTGACGCCGACCAGGGCGGCGTAACCGCCGTAGGAGGCGCCGAAGATCGCGACGCGGTCCCGGTCCGCGTACCCTTCCGCGACGGCCCAGTCGACGGCGTCGACGAGGTCGTCGTGCATCTTCCCGGCCAGCTCCCCGATGCCGGCCTTGAGGAACGCCTTGCCGTAGCCGGTCGAGCCGCGGAAGTTGACCTGCAGCACCGCGTAGCCGCGGTTGGCCAGGAGCTGCACCACGGGGTGGTAGCCCCAGCTGTCGCGATGCCAGGGGCCGCCGTGGACCAGCAGGACCATGGGCAGCCCGGCCGGCCCGGCGGGCTCGACCCCCAGGGGCAGCGTCAGGTACGAGGGGAGGGCCAGTCCGTCGCGTGCGGTGATCGTGACCGGCCTCATGGGGGCGAGGACCTCGGGGGCCAGGTGCGGGAACGACCGGAACAACACCCGGCTCTCGCCCGTGGAATGGTCGTAGTAGTAGGTGACACCGAGGTCCCGGTCATGGGTGAAGCCGACGACCCAGCGCTGCCCGCTCTCGTCGGACGACACGGCACCCAGGTCGCCGTCGTGCAGCTTCTCCAGGTTCTCCAGCACCGCGGCGAAGTGCGGGTCCAGCGGGTGGATCACCTGCCGCTCGCCGAGGTAGCGCGCGCCGAGCAGCTCTCCCGTGTGCCGACTGAGGATGAGGGGCGACGGCAGCGTGGGGAAGACGGTGGAGCGCGGGTCGAGGTCGAGGACGGGGTGGCTGTCGACCTCCGTCTCCTCACCGGTGGCCAGATCGAGCCGGACCAGCCGGGTCCGGTCGGTGTCCCGGTTGGAGCCCATCCACACACCGGTACCGTCCGGGGTGAGCTGGAACGGCTGGATGCCCAGCGGGTGGTCGGCGCCGTCGAACGTGATGACCGGACGCAGCGTCCCCGCCCCGGCGTCCCACCGCGCCAGCTCGATGTCACCGTCGGCCGTCAGGGTGTAGGCGTACAGGTCTCCATCGGGCGTGTACAGCCAGCCGGCTGCTTGACCGGGGCTCTCCGCCAGGACCGTCAGCTCGCCCGTGGCGATGTCGAGCTCGTAGAGGTCGAACTCGGCGGGATTCCTGCGGTTCAGATGCAGGAGCGCCTTGCCCGGCCGGGAGGCGGTCGTCTCGAAGCCCACGGCCGTGGTCCCGGGGAAGGGGGTGAGATCGACCGCCCCGGCATCCGGGTCTTCCAGGTCGACCCGGTAGACGTGCCAGTTCTCGTCGCCGTCGCCGTCCTGCTCGTAGAGCAGCCAGCGCGGATCATCCGTCCAGTGGTAGGTGTGCACGCTACGGCTGTCGTCGGCGGTGACGCAGCGCGCCTCCTCGCCCGCGTCGACGCTCTCCACCCATACGTTCAGTCGGCCCCGCCACGGCGCCAGAAAGGCGATCCTGGTGCCGTCGGGCGAGATCGACGCGCCGACACGGACGGGCGAGCCGAATAATGCCTCGACGGTGAGGTGCGGGACGCCTTGCGCGGTGGCGGGCGTGGCGGATGTGGCGGGCACAGCGGGCATACAGACACTCCTTCTGGGTTCGTCCCCGTTCGCTCAGGGGGCTGTTTCGGGCTCGGGGGCTCGGGCGACCGGGTCGCCGACGGCACCGCCGGTGGCCGTGCGGATCGCGTGGGCGTAGCGCCGGGAGAGGGCCGTCACGTCGGTGAACTCCGTGATGTCCTGGCCGTCGAGGTAGGCGGCGCCGATGTGTTCCTCCAGCACCCGCACGACCGCGGCAGCGGCTGCGGCGTGTATCAGCACCTGCAGATCGCCGGCCTGGCGCTCAAGGCGGTCAGCGATGATCACGCGCATCTCCAGCTCCGTCTGGTTGCAGGCCATCAGCCACGCCGTGCGCAGCGCCGGCTCGGTGTCGGCGAGCCGGATCATCTTCATCGCGAGCATCTCGTCGGCCAGATCGACGGGCGGCGTTCCTCGGCGGAGTCCGGCCAGTTCCGCGGCCAGGTGGTCTTCGAGCGAGCTCTCCCGGGGCCAACTGCGCAGCACGCTCAGCAGAGTGACCACGCCCTGCATGACGATCGGCTCGGCACAGCTCTCCTTGCTGCGGAAGTGCCGCCAGATGGTGCGCGTGGACAGGCCCACGGCCTCCGCGATCTGGTCACCACTCGTAGCGGCCACTCCCTGCTCCCAGAACAGACGAGCCGCCTCCCGGGAGATCTCCAGCCGCAGCCGCGCACGCCGCTGCTCACTCATTCCCCCTCCGCTGCGCTTCTCCGTCGTCATGACGCCTCGTCACCCTTCGCAGCTCGTGTCCTCAAACGACAGTACGTCACTAAGTGACACTAACGCGAGTGTGTGGACCTGAAATGCTGCGCACGCCATTAGCCTGATGCCTGTGGACACGACAGGATTAGTCCTGAGCGCGGTCGGCACGGTCGCCGGTGTCGTCAGCGCCTACTTCGCCTACGTGGCGGTTCGCCACCAGTTGTCCAGGCGTCGGCACAGCCCTGTACCGCCGGTACCACTGCCCGTACCACCGCCCGCACCGACGCCGCCCGCCCAAGGCTCCGCGCGCTACGACGTGTTCGTCTCGTACGGCCGTGAAGATGCCGACTGGGTGCGTTCGTTCGCGGCGCGGCTCCGCGAGAAGGGCCTGAGCGTGGCGTACGACGAGGTCGTGAGCAGGCCGGGAGGGATCCGCGTGCACACGGTCGAGACCGCGATCCGTGAGGCGGCGCACGGGCTGCTGGTGTTCAGTCCGGCGTCGATGAGCAGCGGTTGGGTCAGGCAGGAGTACGCCGCCCTGATGCAGCCGTCGATCGAGTCCGGCCGGCTGTTCATCCCCGTCGTGGTGGGGGACGTGGAGTTGCCGGAGTTCGCCGCCACCCGGTATGTCGCGGACTTCCGCGGGGCGGGCGACGGTTCAGGGCAGGACGGCGTGTACGAGCGACGGGTCGACGAGATCGCGCGGGCCCTGCGCGACCGCTGACGTGGCCCGACCGGTAAGCGGTCCCACGTGAGGGGAGCCCTACTCAGGCCCGTTGTCACCGATCCCAAGCTCCTCGCCGACTCCAAACTCCTGGCCGACCCCAAGCTCCTCGCCGACCGGGACGCTCTCCGGCAGGGCGGACTGTTCTGCATGCCGCTTCGCCCCGTCGATGATCTCCAGGGCACGCTGCATGGGCAGGTACTTCAGCAAGGATTCCGCGTCCCCGCTGACGACCTGCGGCACTTGCATGTGCTTGAGTTCCGCCAGGAAGAAGTGCATGGCGACGGTGTCCCGGCCGAGAAGCTCGATCTTGCGCTCCAGCTTCACGACGTCCAGCAGCACGTATTCCCGCTCGGCCGCGAGCTCTATGTGCCGGATATCCGACTTGATCTGGGCGTTCTTCTTCTGCTCCTCCAACTCCTGGGTGCGGATCTGCGCGTCGAACACCCTCTTGCGGGCCTTGTCGAGGTCGTCGTCCAGGGATTCGAACTCGCCCAGGTTGGTGCTCGCCGCTTCGACTCCCCACCCGGCGAGGGCATTGCGTACCTGCGCCGCCAGGTCCGTGCGGATGCTGGCGTACCGGGTGAGGAACTCCTCCACCGTGGACTCGGCTGCGATGCCGTTGAAGTAGGTGTCCACGGCGCCGCCGAGCACCCGTTCGACGAACCGCTGCACCGGGGCGGGGTTGTTGACCAAGCCGCCCATCCCGGACGTCGAGGAGTCGCCGAACTCGCTGACCAGCCGGGGAGCGGCGGCCTCGGGGATGTTCAGCGTCTGCCGGAGCTCCACCTGGAGCCGGTGCCCCTGGACGTTGACACTGATCCGGTCGAGCGCGGCGTCGTAGTTGTTGTCCGCCTGGGAACCGCCCTTGTTGCTCCAGTCCAGGATGAGCAGGCGGGTCGGTATGAGGACGACGCGTACGAACCAGGGGTTGAGCGCGTAGACCGAGCCCTCGCCGAGGGTCTCCTCCTGTACGCCCCGCCACCCTCCGCTCGCCAGGAACACCCAGGGCAGACGGAAGCTGCTGTGGCCTTTGATGATCGGACCGACCCTGCGCTCTGCCCGGTCGGGCTCGGCGCCGTCCAGGGTGATCACTACCCCGGCATGGCCGACGGGGATCGCGATCTCCTTCAGTTGCCCGGCACCGAGACCGTCCGAGCCGCCCCGCCCCGAACGGCCCACGCTGCTGCCGGTGATCACCTCGAAGAGGTAGGGATTGATGTCGTAGTGCGTACCGCCGGTGAGGATCGCCAGTTGTCTGCCCTGTTCGCCGCCGCCGAGCAGGAACGCCTGACCGTCCTGGAAGTTGTCACACTCCACGTACCGGCCGAAAGGACGGTCCGGGGGCCGGATCGCGCCGTCCTTGGCGATGACCAGTCCGACCGTGCCCGGCTCCACGTAGGTCCGAGGTACGACTTCGACCTGGAACAGGGCGGTGTTGATGTAGTACGAGCTGTCGCCACGGAGGAACGCGAGTTGTCTGCCCTGTTCGCCGCCACCGAGCAGGAACGCCTGCCCGTCCTGGAAGTTGTCACACTCCACGTACCGCCCGAGGACTCGGCCGGGATCGCGCTTGGCGCCCTCAGCGGCGGCGACGAGTCCGATCCGTCCCGCCGGAACATGGATCCGCGGTACGAACTCGACGCTGTGGATGAAGGGGGTGAGCCAGTACGGCCGGCCCGGGAGCAGGGCGCGCGCCTGGACACCGCGCGCGTCATGCGGGGTGATCCTCTTGAAACGCTGGTCCGGATGGGCCCTCCCGAACCTCTTGTGGACGATGCCGACATGCCCCGCGGGCACCACGCAGAGACCCGCCCAGGAAACCAGCACGCCTGCTCCGAACCCGGCCAGGGCGCCGGACGGCTTCGCTGAACGCGCTGGTTGCCCACGCTTCGATCTGCCCGCCCCGTAGGCGATGAGGCTGCTCAGTGCCGCGGCCCCCACGACCAACAACAGCACCAGGAACACGATCAACGTCGTCCCCTTCATTCCCTTCATCCCCTCTCGCGAAGCCGCAGATGTATGGCGAGCACCGTCTCGGTCCACTGGTCGTACCAGTCCCGGTACTGCTCGCTCTGGGGGTTGCGCAGGGTCGGGAAGAAGGCGTGGTTCCCGGCCCCGCCAGTGAAGTGCTGGTACTTCGGCACGGTCTCGTGCGGCGAGGAACGCCAGCCGTACGCCATGGAGAGCGCCATGAAGTCCGCGTGCCGACCGCCTCTCACCCGGGCGCGGCGCACCTGCGCACCGAAGCCGTGGGCTCCGTCCGAGAATCGCGACCAGAGGGAGTCGATCCCGCAGAGCAGGTCCTCGGGCAGGCGTTTCCCGTCGGAGCGGCGCAGCCACCCGGTTCCGAGTCTGTCGACCGCCTCCAGGAGCAGTGTCGTCGTCAGCAGATCGGCGTGCTCGGTCTCGCGCTCGGCGAGCAGGGCTTCGAGCGTGATCAGCGACCCGCGGACGGGAGAGCGGACGACGGGCGCAGTCCGCGGGGCGAGGGACCGCCGGTCCGAGAGGTGGGAGAGCTGGGACGCATGAGGGCGGTCGGAGTCGTGGAAGTGACGGGAGTCGCGGAAGTGGTCGGAATCGCGGAAGTGGTGGGAGTCATGGAGGCGGCGCAGCAGGCGCAGCGCATCGGTTCCGGGCAGATCACCGTTTCTGGCGTCGAGGTACCAGCTGCTGGCGAGCAGGTAGTTACGTTCTCCACGTAACAGGATGGGGAAGAACTCGCGGCTGTGGCGCTGTCCTTCGAGGATCTCCCGCGTGACGTCCTCGGACTCCTCCGCCTCGGGCGACATCAGGACCACGACCGCAAGGGCGTGCCGGAGCCGCTGTCGAATCGTCCAGAGGTAGTCGTCGCCCCACTTGAGGTGTCCCAGCGACCACACGGGCAGCCCCGAACCGGAGAGTTGGTCCACCAGCCGCTCCCCGTAGGCGACATCGGCGCGGGCATAGCAGACGACGAACGCGGGCTCCGCGGACTCCGCGGACTCCGCGGGCGGCCGCCGCGTCCGCGGACGTGCGAGATCGAGCAATTCCGTGTCCGCGCGGGCCTTGCGGACCTGTTCCCCGCCGCGCAGTACGCCGGCCAGCTCGGCGGCCTTGGCATCGAACGCCGGCCCGCTCAGCTTGCGGAAATCCACCCAGACCCGTGTCGCGGCGAAGTCGGGAACATCGCCACCGCCGCAGAGCACCGGGATCAGCCTCAGCCCGCGCCTGGCCGACGCCTGCACGAGCGCCGCGTACTCCTGCCGCGCCCACGGTTCGGTCATGGTCCCCGGGCCGACGACCTGAATCCCGTGCTTGGACGCACGGATCGCCTCTTCGAGCTCGTGCACCACGATGTCACCCGGCCGCAGGCTGCATCTGTCGAAGAAGACACGCACACCATGTGCGCTGAGACGCTCCGCGAGCATGCCGGTCCAGTCACCGTCATCAGCCGCGTAGGAGATGAATACGTCATACACCGTGTTTCCCCCGTAAGAACGCACAGTGATTGCGCCGTGACCCTCCAGGATAACGAGAGGAGCCGTTATGGGCAGTAGACGTACACGGGGGTCCCCGTTGCGGATGGGTCACGGCAGAGTGCCCTCCGCGTACACGGCGAGGCGCTCGTATCCGGCCCCGGGCGCGGCCGGACGGCCGACGCCGGGCGTCAGCCCGGGCCCGGGCCGAGCATGCGACGCGAGAGCTCGGCGAACTGGAGCAGTTCGGGCATGGTCCGGTGCTTGGAGTAGGCCAGGGCGACCATGCGGGGAGCGACGCCCTCCAGCGTCAGGTAGACGACGTCGTCACGGCGGTAGAAGCCGGCCATGCCGGCCGGCATGACATAGCATCCGGACCCGAAGGCGACGGTCTGCAGGCATTCCTCGATCGTCGCCGGGAACCGTCCGGTGTCCCCCGGCGGCGCCACCGGATCGCTCGGGACACGCCCGCGCCATTCCGGTACGTCCCGCGGATCCTGCAGCAAGGTCATGTCACGCAGGTCCTCGACGTGCACCGCCTTGAGTTCCGCGAACGGGTGCTCACTGGACAGCGCCACCACACGGGGCTCCGGGAAGAGCGGGACCACCTCGAACATGTCCTCGGGCAGCGGCAGCCGCACGTAGCACACGTCGACCCGCCCGTCGAGCAGGAAGTCGACCTGGTCGGTGATCGAGGTGTGTACGACATCGATGTCGAGTTGCGGCGCCATCACGGCGAACTCCCGCACGATGGGAGTGACGATGACCCCCGGCATGAAGCCGATGGTGAACTGGTTCACCTCCCGGCTCGCCGTCCGCACCCGCTGCTGGACCGCCTGCGCCATCGCCAGCATCGGCCGGGCGTCCTCCAGCAACTGGTGCCCCGCCCGCGTCAGTACGGTGCCCTGCCGGTCACGCAGGAAGAGGACCACGTCCAGATCCTCCTCCAAGGCCCGGATCTGACGGCTGAGTGCCGGCTGGGTCATGTAGAGGCGGCTCGCCGCCCGCACGAAGCTGCACTCCTCGGCCACGGCCACGAAGTAGCGCACCCGCCGTAAATCGAGGTCCATGGGGCGCATCGTAGCCGCACCCGTCACAGCACCCATGACGCGACAGCCGGCGAGTGCCGTGAATCGGGAGATCAGCCCGCGCTTCACGGACTAGATGACAGACCAGATGACGGACCAGATGTCAGTTGGAGACACCCCGGTTGCGCCAGCTGAGCGCATAGGCCGCTTGGCGAGCACGCATCAGTTCTCCGAGAGGTCGATGCTCCGTTGCCGCGATCCAAGGGTTGAAGCTGCTCTTCTCGACGGTCTCGGCCAACGCCTCGTCAGGTGCCTGCCGAGGCAGGCGCAGTCGCGCCACGGTCAGCCAGGGCGCGTCCCACCGGACCGAGGAGTCTTCGATCGGCGTACGGCTCTCGTCCTCGAAGAACTGGGCTTGGAAAAGGAACTCCAGGTCGTCGTCCGCGAGTCGCCCGTAGATGTCGGCGGCCAGATCCTTGCGGGCTGCTTTGTTGATCTTCGTCGATGCGGCGCCCAGCTTCAACCGTGCCGCGTAGTCCCCGAACGTGATGGGCATGATGCTGAAGAAGTCATGCGTGGCGAATCCGCTGAACGGTTTCACCATGTCCCGTACGTTCGCGACAGCGCTGCGTGTGAGCTGCGGCTTCATCGCGGCCTTGCGAAGCGCGGCGCCGGGCGCACTCGTGGAGAGATCGACGATTCCGACGACGTCCGCGCTGCCGCGGACGTTCAGGGTCTCCTGACTGACCAGGGTGAAGTTCTGCTCGACACCGGCGGACGACGGCGTCGAGGCTCCGAGCACCTTGATCGCGAATCCGCGGATGTCAGGAGCCCGGTCGGCGGAGAAGTTTCCGTTGGACAGCCGAACATGCGCCTCATAGACAGCGGGAGCGGCAAAAATTCCTTGCCTCGCATAATCAGGAAGATTTTCTTCCACCGCGAGGGCGGCCTTCAGGGCGGCCACTTGATTGCGGTGCAGCGCTCTCCCGTGGCCATGTTTTTTCAGACGCTTACGTTGCAGTTCACTGAAAACATGCACCTGTTCCGCATGGTGGGTTCTCTCGTCGGGCAGGAACACTTCGCGCCATTGAGTGCTCGGCATAGGAAAACCTTCTCGATGTTCGGGCCCTCCGCCAGTCAGACGGAAGGCGGTTGCAGCCTGGCGCCCGCGTCGGCGCCCATGGGCTTCAGCCCCGGCGTACAGGCGTTCGGGGTTGTTGTGCGTTCGCCCGGATGACGCCCGTACGAGGCAAGCCGCGGGGCAGCCTGCACGTGAGTGCATGGATCACTGCTCCGACGAGCGTTTCATCCACCATCCGCCACAAAAACTTCACTACTACCGTGCCTTCGCATTCAGGGTTCCTCTTCCGCCGAGCATTGCGGACCACGACTCGTCACGCCAATGCCGATTCCCCGAAGCGTCATGCCGATCAGGCATGACGTCAGAAATTCAGAATGCCGGATCGGCATGAAGGGAAGCAGGAACGGCATTGGCGGACCGTAGATGCGGCCGCCATAGTCGATGTTGCGAAGCGCTGCGGACCGCAACACATAAGGCTTCCGTGTCCATGTGGCCCACGCCGCTTCCCCTACCTAATTCGACTGAAAAACTCGAGAGGAACAACGCCACATGAATTCCACCGCTCGAATCAAAGCGCTGGCGGCTGCCGGGCTGGTGAGTGGCTCGGTCTTAGCTTCGCTGGCCGTGACGAACGCGAGCGCCGTCACGACCGGGACGAACGGTCACGCCGTCGCCTCGCAGACGGGGCACCGCGCGAGACCGACGGTGGTCCTGGTCCACGGGGCGTTCGCCGACTCCTCCAGCTGGAACCGCGAGGTCGGCTACCTGCGACGTCACGGCTACCCGGTCTACGCGATCGACACCCCGCTGCGCGGCCTGTCCTTCGACAGCGCCTATGTCGAGGCTCAGCTCAAGACCATCAAGGGGCCCGTGGTGCTGGTCGGTCACTCCTACGCGGGAGAGGTCGTCAGCCAGGTCGCCGCGGAGACGTCGAAGGTCAAGGCCCTCGTGTATGTGGCGGCTCTGATCCCGAAGGTGGGAGACTCGGCCAACTCCCTGATCGGACAGTTCCCCGGGTCGCGGCTCACTCCGGAGAACCTGCGCACCGTTCCCCTGCCCGGCGGTGACACCGACGTGTACATCAAGGCCGACAAGTACGGGACCGTGTACGGCAACGGGCTGTCGAAGTCAGCCGTCCGTGTCGCCTCGGTGACTCAGGAGCCCATCGTATCCTCGGCGTTCACCGACAAGGCCACGGTGAATCCGCCGGCGAAGACGCCGAAGTGGGCGGTCATCGCGACCGAGGACCACGCTGTGCCGACGGCCGCCCAGAAGTTCGAGGCCAACCGAGTGGGCGCCCACCTCATCTACACGCGCTCGGGCCATGATGTTCCATCGATCAGCCCAGAAGCGGTCGATCGTGCCATCGTCGCCGCCGCCGACTCCGTGCACTGATCGATACCTGTGGCGGGGCGCCCGTTTCGGGGCGCCCCGCCCTCGGGCCGCCCATCCCGCTCCCGCCGGGCAGTGGGGCAGACGAGTCGGGCTGTACGCCGGGTTCTGTTCCGGGGAGTCCTCACGAACTCCCCGGCGACGGCCATCCATCTAGGGCCGGCGTTGCCGCCGGCCTCGTGCGGTCTACCCGCGGACTCGGGCGGGCAGCCCTCGAACGTCCGCGCAGAGCCGCCCTTCTTTCGAAGAGGCGGCTCCTCTTGACCTTGCTCCGGGTGGGGTTTACCTAGCTGCCCAGGTCGCCCTGGGCACTGGTGGTCTCTTACACCACCGTTTCACCCTTACCCAGCGCCGGAGCGCTGGGCGGTCTGCTTTCTGTGGCACTGTCCCGCGGGTCACCCCGGGTGGCCGTTAGCCATCACCCTGCCCTGTGGAGCCCGGACGTTCCTCGGGGAGCTCCCCGTCAGGGGGACTCCACGCGGCCGTCCGCCCGGCTCGTCTGCCGTGTCGACCATGTTACCGGGCGCCCAGGGGTCTTCGGCGCAGCCGCCGTGGCCAGGAACGAGCCCGCCAGGATCAGGGCGAAGGAGGCCAGGACGGTCGCCGTGATCTGTTCGTCCAGGAACATCGCGCCCGCCGCTACCGCCACCGCCGGGTTGACGTACGTGAAGACGGTGGCTCGGGTCGGGCCCGCCTCCCTGATCAGTTCCAGGAAGGCGACGAAGGCGAGTGCCGTGCAGATCACGCCCAGGCCGAGGAGGGAGGCCAGGACAGGCCCAGAGGGCATTGTTGTCGGCCAGGTTGCTGCCGCCGCGGGGGCGTAGACCACGGCCGACAGGGCCAGGCAGGGGGCGATCAGCTGGAGCGTGGGGACCTGCTTGAGGTGGCGGGCGATGATCAAGGGGGCTGTCGCGTAGCCCAGGACCGTCACCCCCACCTCCGCCAGGGAGCGGGCGTCGCCGCCGGTGAGGTGCGGGGCCGTGAGGACACCTACCCCCGCCAGGCCCAGGGTCAGGCCGATCACTCGGCGGGCGCCCAGCCGCTCCGTGTCGCCGAAGAAGCGGGCCAGGATCACTCCGACGATCGGTACGCCCGCTATCAGCAGGCCCGCCGTGGAGCTGGAGAGGTGGCGTTCGGCGTCGGTCAGGGTCCACCAGGGGCCGATGATCTCGATGACGGAGAAGGCGAGCATGGGGCGCCAGTGGGTGCGCAGCGTCCGGCCCAGTCCTCCCTGGCGCAGGGCGAAGGGGAGGAGGAGGGCCGCGCCGAGTGCGCAGCGCGTGAACACCACCATCGACGGGGACACGGCGTCCACCGCCACCTTGATCATCAGGTAGGGGATGCCCCAGAGGACGCCCATCAGGGAGAAGAGAAGCCAGCCGCGTGCAGTCATGTGGTGAGTTTCGGCCCGGGCCGCCGCTTGCGTCTTGAACGCTGTTGCGCCCCTACCGCCTGAGGGACACGCCCGTGCGGTACTCCGCCGGCGTCACCCCCAGCACCCGCCTGAACCACCTCGTCATGTGCGCCTGGTCCGCGAAGCCCACCTGTCCGGCCACCTCCGCGGGGCGTCCGCCCGTTTCCAGGAGGGTGCGGGCCCGGGTGACGCGGTACTGGGCCAGCCAGGCGTACGGCGGCATCCCCATCGTCGTACGGAAGGCGCGCAGGAGCTGGTAGCGGGACAGGTCCAGGTCGGCGGCGAGGTCGGCGAGGGAGGGCGGGGCGAGGAGTTCGTCGGCGAGGCGGTCGCGTACGGCGCGGGCGAGGGTGCCGGCTCCCGGGATCGTGTCCGGGGCCGGGCGGGCTGTCGAGTGGCGGCGGGCCATGGCCGTGAGGAGCCAGGGAAGGCGGGATTCCGTCTCCAGAGGGTCCGGGCAGGCGCTGAGTTCGGCGTGTGCGGTGCGCAGGGCCCTGGCCAGTTCCGGGTCGTCGATGACCGGGTCGTTGAAGTGGGGGGTGCCGGTCAGGGTGCCGTCGGCAAGGAGGGCGGGGGCCGGGTAGAGGGCGCGGTACGCGTAGCCGTTGGGGTCGGAGATGCCGGTGTGTGCCTCTCCCGGGGCCAGGACGATGATCGCGCCCGGGCCCGCGTGGACGCGGCCTCCCCTGTAGTCGATGAACGACGCGCCGGTCCCGCAGATGCCCACGCTGAACTCCTCGTGCATGTGCGGGGCGTAGCGGTGGCGGGCGAAGCGGGCGGTGAGCAGGTCGAGGGGGCTGCCGTCGCGGCCGAGGGGGGCGCGCGTCCAGTGGGTCTGTTGCAGGTCGCCGCTGCCGCCGCGTCCGCTCATCTCGCGCCCCCTTCCACCGGCCGCCCCAGGCTACGCCCGGCAGCTCACGAGAGGGCTCCGCGAAAAGGGCTCCGCGATGGGCTCAGAGGAAGTCCGACGTCTCCAGGTCGAAGGCGAAGGGTTCCGGGAGCGGCAACGGCTTGCCGAAGGGGATGGTGCAGTGCTGGCGGTAGTCGTCCTTCTCCGGGTCGCTGAACAGCGTGATCGAGGAGGCTTCGCGGTCCACCAGCAGATAGAGGGGGATGCCACCGCGGGCATAGCAGCGGCGTTTGGCCTCGCGGTCGGTCCGGGGTTTCGTGGACGTCACCTCGATCACCATGGTGACGCCGTCGCAGGGCATCCAGGAGCCGGCGGTCCCGAAGATGTCCAGCTCCACAGGAGCGAGAGTGACGTCCGGGATCGCGTGATTCTTCGGGCCAGCCTCCCCGCTCCTCAGCTTCAGGCCCTTGTTCCCGGAGAAGTCCATGTCGGTCCGAGACCGCTTGATCACCTGCCTCACGATCCGGCTGATGTAGCGCTCGTGCTCCCCGTCCGGCGGCGGCGCCACAACGATCTCCCCCTCGATCAACTCCGCCCGGAAACCCTCCGGGGTGTCCAGGGCGAGAAAGCCCTCCAGCAGGACCTCTTCCTGCGTGAGCGGCTCGTGGGCCATGGCAGTCATGTCACGCCCCTCCTTCGGTCGCTCGCCAGACTCGGACATCGCCGGATCACCTGTCCGTGAGATCGGGAACCCTTCCCTCGATCGTGGCACACGGGCACGGTCATCGTGGCGGTTCGTTCCCGCGCGTCCCCCTCCCTTGACCCTGCCTCCCTTGACCCTGCCGCAACGTCAACGTCTCTACTGAGGGGCATGAGGATCGGAGAGCTGGCCACGGCCGTCGGTGTCACCACGCGGACGGTGCGGCACTACCACCACCTGGGGCTGTTGCCGGAGCCGGAGCGGCGGTCGAACGGGTATCGGGACTACTCGCTGAGGCACGCCGTCGTGCTCGCACGGATCCGACGGCTGACCGAGCTGGGGCTCGGGCTCGCCGAGGTGCGGGACGTGCTCGCGGACGACGCGGGGCGGGACCTCGTCGAGGTGCTCGCCGAGCTGGACGAGGACCTGGCGCGGCAGGAGATCGCGATCCGGGAGCGGCGGGAGCGGCTGGGTGCGCTCATGAATGAGGCCGAGCACGGGCGGCTGCCCGCCGAAGGGCCCGTGTCGCCCGAACTCGCCGCCCTGTTCCGGGAGATGACCGGAAGGGATGGTGAAGGGTACGCCTCCGCCATGGCCGCCAAGGACCGCGAGGTGCTCGCGTTCCTCGAGACCGCGGCGGGGCCGGAGGAGCGGGAGAGGATGATGGCCTCGCTGCGGTCCGCGTTCGAGATGCCGGGCGCGGTGGAGCGGGCGCGGCAGATGTACGCGCTGCTGGACGACCTCGCCGACGCGGACACCGACGATCCTCGGGTGGAGGAGGCGGCCCGGATGCTCGCCGGCTCGATCCCCGAGACGCTGGTCCCGGACAACGGCGACCTCGATGAGCACAACAGTGTCCTGCGGGCCCTCTACGCCGACTTCGCCCCGGCCCAGGCCGAGGTCGTCCGGCGTGCGCTGCGGATGGTCACGGAGGGACGAGGGTGAGGGCCGGCGTCGGGGCCGGCGTCGGGGTCGGGGTCGCGGTGCGCGTCGCGTCCGTCCTCGTACGGCATGAGCTGCTGTTGCTGGCGAGCATCGTGCGGTGGGTGGGGCGGCGGACGCACGGGCTCGGTGACGGGCGGCGGGCGTTCGGGTACGCGCGGGGGCAGGGGGCCATGATGTTCGGCTTCGGGTTCGTGTGTGTGATCGAGACGGTCGCCCTGTCCGTGTTGCTGCGCGGCTTCCCTCTTCTGCATCAGGTCTTCCTGGTGCTCGACCTCTACACGGTCCTGATCGTCGTGGGACTGCACGCGGCCTCGGTGACCCGTCCGCACGTCCTCTCCCCCACAACCCTGCGGCTGCGCCGCTTCGCCGCCCTCGACCTGTGCGTGCCGCTCGGCTCCGTCGCCGCCGTGCACCGCGAGTTGCGTACGACGCACGAGAAGCGCGAGGGCGAGATCGATCTGGTGGTCGGCGCGCAGACGTCCGTCACTCTCGAACTGTCCGAGCCCGTCACGTACCTGACCTTCTTCGGGCGGCGCCGGACCGTACGGCTGGTGCGTTTCCACGCGGACGAGCCGGACGTGCTGGTGGCGGAGGTCCGGCGGGTGCGCCCAGCACCCACCACGTAACCTGGCGCGAGCCCTCACCGCACGTCCTCGCTAGGAGAACCATGCTCGTCCTGCTGCCGCCCTCCGAAGGCAAGGCCGCCTCCGGCCGCGGCGCCCCGGTGAAGCCGGCGTCACTGTCGCTGCCGGCGCTCACGGAGGCGCGCGAGGCCGTCCTCGGTGAGCTGGTGGAGTTGTGCGCGGGCGATGAGGGCAAGGCGCGCGAGGTGCTCGGCCTGAGCGAGGGCCTGCGGGGCGAGGTCGCCAAGAACGCCGGGCTGCGGACGGCGGGGGCGCGGCCCGCCGGGGAGATCTACACCGGTGTGCTGTACGACGCGCTGGACCTGGCGTCCCTGGACACGGCCGCGAAACGGCGGGCCGGGCGCTCGCTGCTGGTCTTCTCCGGCCTGTGGGGCGCCGTGCACGTGACCGACCGCATTCCCTCGTACCGCTGCTCGATGGGGGTGAAGCTGCCCGGCCTGGGGGCGCTCGCCGCGTACTGGCGCGAGCCGATGGCCGCGGCCCTGCCCGAGGCGGCCGGCGACGGGCTCGTCCTCGATCTGCGTTCGTCGGCGTACGCGGTCGCCTGGAAGCCGAAGGGTGAGGTCGCGGGGCGGACGGCGACCGTGCGTGTGCTGCACGCGCAGGTCGACGCGGCGACGGGAGTCGAGAAACGGTCCGTCGTCAGCCACTTCAACAAGGCGACGAAGGGCCGGATCGTACGGTCCCTGCTCACGGACGGTGCGGCGCCCAAGAGCCCGGCGGAGCTTGTCGAGGCGTTGCGGGACCTGGGGTATGTGGTGGAGGCGGAGCCGCCCGCCCGGGCGGGGAAGGCGTGGGCGCTGGACGTGGTGGTGTCGGAGATTCACTGAGCGGATTCATGCCACAGGCGTGGCAGGCATTGCAGTACGTGCAACGCCCTTTGCGCATACTGCTTTCCCTGGGCAGGATGTCGCCATGACTTCGCCCCAGCCTTCCTCGGCCCTGCCTCCCTCCGTACTGGACCTGGCCCCCGTCATCCCCGTGGTGGTCGTGGCGGACGTCGATGACGCCGTGCCGCTCGCGCGGGCGCTGGTCGCGGGTGGGCTGCCCGCGATCGAGGTGACGCTGCGGACGCCGGTGGCGCTCGACGCGATCAGGGCGATCGCCGCGGAGGTGCCGAGGGCGGTGGTCGGGGCGGGCACGGTCATCTCGCCGGAGCACGTGACGGAGTCGGTGGCCGCGGGTGCCCGGTTCCTGGTCAGCCCCGGTTGGACGGATCTGCTGCTGTCGGCGATGCAGGGGGCCGGGGTGCCGTACCTGCCGGGGGTGTCGACCACCTCGGAGGTGGTGGCGCTGCTGGAGCGCGGGGTGCGGGAGATGAAGTTCTTCCCCGCGGAGGCGGCGGGTGGTACGGCCTATCTGAAGTCGCTGGCCGGGCCGTTGCCGCAGGCGCGCTTCTGTCCGACCGGAGGGATCCGGCCGACGACGGCGCCGGAGTACCTGGCGCTGCCCAACGTCCCGTGTGTGGGCGGAACCTGGCTGGTCCCCGAGGACGCGCTGGCGGCGCGGGACTGGGAGCGGGTCGAGAAGCTGGCGCGGGAGGCGGCGGCGCTGAGGGGCTGACGGCGCTGACTGAGGGGCTGACTCCCGTACACGGCTCCCGTACACGGCTCCCGTACACGGCTCCCGTACGCAGGCGAGTCAGCGCAGGTGGGACGTGTCGTTCAGGAGCCGTAGCGAGGCGTTCCCGTCGGCGTAGTACGCCACTGCCGAGAGGGATGCGGCGGACAGTTCCATGCGGAAGAGGGACTCCGACGGCGCGCCGAGGGCCAGTCGCACGAGGGTCTTGATCGGGGTGACGTGGCTGACGAGCAGGACGGTGCGGCCCGCGTACGCCGTGACGAGCTCGTCCCGGGTCGCGGCGACGCGCTGGGCCACGGCCTCGAAGCTCTCGCCGCCGCCGGTGGGCCGGGCGCCAGGTGAGCCGAGCCAGGCGTTCAGGTCCTCGGGGTGGCGTTCGCGCACCTCGCCGAAGGTCAGCCCTTCCCAGGCGCCGAAGTCGGTCTCCCGCAGGCCCTCCTCGACGGCCACCTGGAGTCCGAGCCGGGCCGCGACGATCCCGGCGGTCTCGCGGCAGCGGGCGAGCGGCGACGACACGATCGCCTGGATCGTGCCGCGGGCGGCCAGGGCGGCGGCGACCCGTTCCGCCTGGTGGCGTCCGACGTCGGACAGCGCCGGATCCGATCCGCCGCTCCCCGAGAACCGCTTCTCCGGCGTCAGCGGTGTCTCCCCGTGCCGCAGCAGTACGAAGGTGGCGGGCGCCCCGAGGTCGGGCCCGGCCGCAGCCGCCACGTTCCGCGCGGCACGCAGATCCGCCTCGGCTTTCGCAGCCGCCTCGTTCTTCGTCGCGGGCCTCGCCGAACGCGCGTCCAGTTCGGCCGTCGACGTCGACGCGGACCACTGCTCGCCCCGTCGCCCCGCGTCCATCGCCTCGTTGGCCAGGCGGTCCGCGTGTTTGTTCTGTTCCCGGGGGATCCACTCGTACGTGACCTGCGAGGCGGGGAGGACGGTTGCCGCCTCCGTCGCCAGGGGCCTCAGGTCGGGGTGCTTGATCTTCCAGCGGCCCGACATCTGTTCCACGACGAGCTTGGAGTCCATGCGGACGTGAACGCGGACGGAGACGGAGGGGTCGAGTTCGCGGGCCGCCTTCAGGCCGGACAGCAGACCGCGGTACTCGGCCACGTTGTTCGTCGCGACGCCGATGTACTCGGCCACCTCCACCAGCGTCTCGCCGGACGCCGCGTCGATGACGACCGCGCCGTAGCCCGCGGGTCCCGGGTTGCCCCGGGACCCTCCGTCGGCCTCGACGATGAACTCCCGCACGACGTCAGCCCTCGCCAGTCCTCGTCAGTCCTCGAGTCTCCGAATGCTCTCGCGAGTTCCCCCGCCGTCTACAGGCCCGACTCGGACGTGCGCACCAGGATGCGGCGGCAGTTCTCGCAGCGCACCACCGTGTCGGGCGCGGCCGCGCGGATCTCGTTGATGTCCGTGATCGACAGCTCCTGGCGGCAGCCCTGGCAGGTCCGCTGGTGCAGCTTGGCCGCGCCGATGCCGCCCTGCTGCTCGCGCAGCTTGTCGTAGAGCTTCAGCAGGTCCGCGGGGACGGAGGCGGCGATGACCTCGCGCTCCTTCGTCACCGAAGCCGCCTCGCCGTCGAACCCCTCGAACGCGGCGCCACGGCGCGCCGTGGCGTCGTCGATCTTCGACTGCACGGACGCGACCCGCTCGGTCAGCTCGGCCACCCGCTCCTGCGTGGACTCCCGGCGTTCCATGACCTCCAGGACGATGTCCTCCAGGTCGCCCTGGCGCTTGGCGAGGGAGGCGATCTCGCGCTGGAGGTTCTCCAGGTCCTTGGGGGACGTGATCGCGCCCGAGTCCAGGCGCTGCTGGTCGCGGGCCGCGCGCTGGCGCACCTGGTCCACGTCCTGCTCGGCCTTGGTCTGCTCGCGGGCGGTGTCGCTCTCCTCGGTCTGCCCCGCCACCAGCAGGTCGCGCAGCTGCGTGAGGTCCTTGGTCAGCGACTCGATCTCGGCGTGCTCGGGCAGCGACTTCCGCTTGTGCGCGAGCTGCTGCAGGCGTACGTCCAGGGCCTGGACGTCGAGGAGTCGGATCTGGTCGGCGGGCTCGGCGTTCAGTTGGGGGCTCCCAGGGGGTCAGAAGAAGGCGAAGAAGGCGAAGAAGGCGACGGGTGGGCGGACGCCGCGTGGGCGGTCCAGGGGTCGGTGACCGTCTTCGAGACGTGGACCCGCAGGCCCCATCCCTTCCGGTCGGAGATCTCGTCGAGCTGGGCGGCGGCCAGCTCGCACCAGGGCCACTCGGTGGCCCAGTGCGCGGCGTCGAGCAGCGCGAGTGGGCTGTGGGCGCTGTGAGCGCGGGCCTCGGACGCCGGGTGGTGGCGCAGGTCCGCGGTGAGGAACGCGTCGACGCCGGCGGCCCGCACGTCGTCGAAGAGGCTGTCGCCGCTGCCACCACTCACGGCGACCGTGCGCACGAGCGCCTCGGTGTCGCCGGCCACGCGGATGCCCTGCGCGGTGGCGGGCAGCCGCTCGGCCGCCCGGGCCGCGAACTCCCGCACGGTCACCGGGTGGTCCAGCTCGCAGACGCGGCCGAGGCCACGGCGGCCGTCGGGGTCGGCGGGGTCCGGTACGAGGGGGCGTACGACCCTCAGGTCCAGCGCCCCGGCGAGGGCGTCGCTCACTCCGGGGTCGGCGGTGTCGGCGTTGGTGTGGGCGACGTGCAGCGCGATGTCGTGCTTGATGAGGGTGTGCACGACACGGCCCTTGAAGGTGGAGGCCGCCACCGTCGTCGTACCGCGCAGATAGAGCGGGTGGTGGGTGACCAGCAGGTCGGCGTCCAGTTTCACCGCCTCGTCCACGATGTCCTGGACGGGGTCGACGGCGAACAGGACCCGCGAGACCTCCTGGTCGGGGTCTCCGCAGACCGTCCCGACCGCGTCCCATCCCTCGGCCCTCTCGGGCGGCCAGAGGGCGTCGAGCGCGGCGATGACTTCAGACAGACGGGGCACGCACAAAAGGCTACCTGCCCCGCGTCCGTGCCCAACCGGCCGCGGGTCACTTGATCAGGTTGGTCCTGAGGTCGTCGAGGACCTTGTCCGCGGCGGTGACGCCCAGGCCGAGGTACCAGGTCTCGTCCGGCACGTCCTCGGCGTGGCCGTTCCTCACGGCGTCCAGCTTCTTCCAGAGCGGGTTGTCCTCGACGCTCGACCGGTCGGTCTTCTTGGCGTCGCCGTACACGCCGGTGAAGATCCAGTCGGCGTCGGCCTCGTCGATCCGTTCCGGGCTGATCTCCGCCGCGAGGTCGTTGACCTGCTGGTTCCTGGGGCGCGGGATACCGGCGTCCTGAAGGATCGTGCCGATGAACGAGGCCTTCGCGTAGAGGCGGATCATGCCCGGCATGTAGCGGAGCATGGTGACGGTCGGCTTGTCGGAGCCGAGGTCCTCGCCGAGCTTCTCCGCCTTCTCCTCGTACGCGTCGAGCTCGGCCTTCGCCTCCGTCGTGCGGTCCAGGGCGGCGGCGTTGAGGAGGTAGTTCTCCTTCCAGGTGAAGCCCGGGCGGATGGAGAACACGGTGGGGGCGATCTGGGAGAGCTGCGGGTACAGCTTCGCGGCGCGCAGCTCGCTGCCGAGGATCAGGTCGGGCTGGAGGTTCGCGATCGCCTCCAGGTTGAGGGAGTTGATCGTGCCGACGTTCTTGGGGTCGCCCGCGTCCTTCTTCAGGTACGAGGGGATGGCGACCGAGCCCTCGGTGGGCGCGTACCCGACGGGCTTCACGCCGAGCGACACGACGTTGTCGAGTTCGCCGACGTCGAGGACGACGACCCGCTTGGGACGGGACTTGAGTTCGGTCTCACCCATGGCGTGCCTGATGGTCCGCGGGAACTCGCCGGCCTTGGCCGTGGTCCCCATCTTCGCCGTCTCCTCTGCCGCCTTCGCGAAGTCCTCGCCGCCCTGGGCGACGGACTTGCTGCCGCCGCCGTTGTCGGACCTGCCCGATCCGGAGCCGCCGCTCCCGGAACCCGATCCGGACCCGGCCCCGGCCCCGCAGGCCGCGAGGGAGAGCGCGGCGACGAGGGTGAGGGCGAGGGCGGTGGTACCGCGGTGGGGGGTGCGGACGGGCATGGGGGCTCCTGGGGAAGGGGCGGACTCGGGTGGTGCGGCGGTCGCGGGGCGCGGGGCGCGTGTGCGGTGTGCGTACCGCATACGACGTAACGCGTACCGCATACGACATACCGCGCACGGCGCACGGCGTACGGCGTCACGACACCCGGGCGCCCGGGCCGCGTCGCCCAGACACCGCACAAGTCACCCACAAGTCGCCCACAGGCCACGCTTAGGCGAACCTAACCTTAGACCGCCCCCTCACCTCCAGCACACCCGCCCCCGTTCCCTCAGGCGAACCGCGCGACGAACACCCTTATGTGTGAAGCGGCGGCTCGGCGGTGCCACGTCTGTGCGTACGAAAACTACCTTCGTCGCCGGAGGTGACCGAAGAATGACGGTCTGTGCCACCGAGGTGGCCGAGGGAAACGACGACGGCGGAGTCGGAGTCCCACGGCCCGGATGCGTGATCACCGCCGACGGGACGTACGCGGCACGGCTCGCCCGCGCCGGCGAGTCCTGGTTCCCGGAGCGCTGGACACTGGACGGCCCCGAGCCGTACGCGGTGCCGTTGCCCATGAACCAGCCGGAGGAGCCCGGTACCGAGGTGCTCCCGATGAGTGACGGGCGGGTGCTGATCCACCGGGTCGCGGGCGGGCGGCATCTGTTCTCGCTCCTCTATCCGACGGGTCCTGGGACCGGTGAGCTGCCGCTCGGCTCGGTCGAGTGTCCGGACGCGGCGGTTCGGCTGCGGCTGCTGCCGCCCGCGCCGCGTGGGGAGCGCGCGTACGCCCTGGCCGTGGGGCCGAGTTCGAGCGTGGTGTGGCTGGTGGCGGGCGGGGCACGCGGGGCGGGCGGGCCCGAGCGGTTGGCGGAGGTGGCGGGGCGGTGCTCGGGGGGTGTGTGGCTGGACGGTACGGGACGGATGCTCGCCCTGGACCGGTCGCTGGGCGGGCGGACGAAGACGGTGGTGGTGGATCTGGAGGACGGCGGGGCGGTGTCTCCACTGCTCCAGATCGCCGAGGACAGTGACGATCGGCTGCTGCTCGCGGATGCCGAGAGCGGGTTGCTGATGATCCGCTCGGACGCGCCCTCGCCCGGGGAGGGCCGGCTGGGGTGGGGGGTGTTGGGCAGTACGCTGCCGATTCGTTTTCCCGAGTGTCTGCGGTTGCGGGACTGCGTGGTGACGCCGTTCGCGATTCAGCCCGGGCAGGTGTTGACGCCGGAGAGTTGTGCGGTGGCCCTTCGGGTGGACGGGGCGGGGGGTAGCTGGGTGGGTGTCTGGCGCCCTGCCGGGCGGCAGGTCCTTCATCTTCCGGCGCCTGAGGGGTGGTTGGTGGGGGCGGGGCGGTGGAGCAGGGAGGGTGTGCTTCAACTGCCGTATGCGACCGGGGTGGTGGCGTGCGGGGTGGCCCGGGTGGAGGTGTCGGGGGGTGGGGACGAGTCTGATTCCTGGCCCACGTCGGCGTGTTCGTCCGGATCGGGGTCCGGGTCGGCGTCGGGGTCCGAGTCCGGGTCGGGGTCTGCGTCCACGTCCACGTCTACGTCTACGTCTACGTCTACGTCTACGTCTACGGTCGGGGGTACGTCCCTGCGGCAGCCGCTGCCTCTCGCGGAGCCTGTTGCCGCGCGGCCGGTGCCGTTGCGGGAAGCGCCGTTGAGAGGGCGGGTGGGGGCCGAGCAGTCGTCGTCGGCGACCGGCCAGGATTCCTCGCCCCCACCGCCCCTACCCATTCCCGTCCCCTGAGGGCCGCGCCGCCGGTCCCCGAGATCGGCGCGGCGCCGAGTTGCCGTCGAGGGCCGACCGCATCCGCGGGGGTTCCGTGCCGGCTTCATCGGCGTGCTCGCCGGGACGGCCGTGCAGTCGACCCTCAGGAGTGGATCCGGGGCGGCTGGACGAGTCCGGCCACGGCGGCCGCCACTGCGGCCTTTCGGCCGGTGAAGGACGCGTGACCGGTCTCCGCTCTCAGCGCCTTCAGTGACCAGGAGGCGGTGTCCCAGCTGATCACCAACGCGATCACCATGGCCATCAGCTCTATCGCCGGAATGTCGGCGCGGACCTGGCCCGCTTCCTGAGCGGCCTTGATCGCGGCGACGTTCCGCCGGTACTCCTCGACCTCCACGTCGATGGGCCGCTGTCGCTCCAGCCCGGCCCACAAGGACAGCCGCCGTACGTGTGCCGCTCCTCCAGTCTCGGAGTTCGCCTCGATGTCACCAGCGAGTCCGACTGGGCCGAGGCGATCGCCCGGACCGAGGAGCACTTCGGACCGCTGGACATCCTGATCAACAACGCCGCCTACCTGCGCGTCGGCACAACGGAGAGCATCCCGGTCGACGAGTTCCGGCGCGTGGTCGACACCAACCTCACCGGCGCACTGCTCGGCATCCGCGCCGCAGCCCCGTCGATGCGCAAGGCCGGCGGCGGCGTGGTCGTCAACGTCAACTCCATTGCCGGGCTCGCGGTCGCTCCTGGACTCGTCGCCTACAGCAGCAGCAAGTGGGCGTTACGGGGCCTCATGCGCGCGGCCGTCAAAGAGCTGGTACGCGACGGCATCCGCGTCAACGCCGTCCACCCCGGCATCATCGAGACACCCCTGGCCTACGGCCCCGGCGGCGACGAACTGGTGCCGGTCGACAACTTCGCCGTCCCCCGCCGGGCCACCCCGGACGAGATCGCCGACTTCATCCTGTTCGCCGCCTCGGACCAGGCTCGCTTCGCAACCGGCTCCGAGATCGTCGCCGACGGCGGCTTCGGGCCGGGGGCCATCGCCTGACGGTGACGGCCACTCCCGTGTCGGCGTGGCCGGGGTCGGACGATGGGCCGGGTTCAGGGGCTCGTCGCAGGAGAGGGTGCAGTCGGGGTCTGCCGGTTTTCGAGGTCGCCGACACGGATTTCAGGCTCGGCTGCACTCCTGTCCGAGCGCGACGAGACGTGCGCCGCGGAACGAGCTATGCACCCTCGTTGTCACCGCGCAGGGAATGGATCATGCTCTGCAGGATCCGGAACGCCTCTGACTGCTCGGTCCCGGTCAGGCCGGCCAGCATCCTGGCCTCGACGGACCGGACGGCTGCGCTCGCCTTCTCGAGGCTTCGTCGGCCGCGAGGCGTGAGCCGCGTGGGAAGCACCTTCCCGACGGGCGCCTCCGCGGGCCTGGTCACGTAGCCGTCTCGTTCCAGGGCCTGGAGCAGCACGTTCATCGTCTGCCGTGTCACGAACGCGCCCCGCGCGAGCTCGGAGTTCGACAAGCCCGGCCGTTGCGCCAGCAGTTCGAGGCAGGAGTAGTGCGTCACGCTCATCCCGAGCGGCCGCAGCACTTCCTCCATGGCCGCGCGCAGCGCGCTCGACGCTTCTTTGAGCAGGTAGCCCAGTGAAGTCTCCAGGTCGACGCCGACACCTTCTTGACTCATGTCAGCATTCTGACATAGCTTGCCGCATGTCAGAAAACTGACATCAAAAGAAGGAGCGTCACCATGCCCGCCACCGGCCCCGACTTCATCTCGTTCCAAGTGCGCGACCTCGACGCTTCGCAGGCGTTCTACGAGCAGTACCTGGGCCTCGTCCGCTCGCCGGCCGGACCTCCGCACGCCGTCGTCTTCGAGACGAAGCCGATCGCGTTCGCAGTCCGCGACGTCATTCCCGGCACCGACCTCGCATCCGTCGCCCAGCCCGGCATCGGTGCCGCGATCTGGCTCCACGCCACCGATGTCCAGGCCATCCACGACGCGCTCGTCGCCGACGGTCACACCATCGTCTCCGCACCGATCGACGGCCCCTTCGGCCGGACCTTCACCTTCGCCGACCCCGACGGCTACCAGGTCACGCTCCACGACCGCGCTTGATCGACCGAACGCCACCGGACGATCATCAGCGGTTGCGCCCCAGGCTCCTGCGTGACGCCACCTTCCGCCCTGCTGACCGTGTTGCTCTGTCGAGTGGCCGACCCTGATGACTGGTGCCATGCCTGCGGCTGTCCGGGGGTGCCGCGCGACAGCGTGCTGCGCCGACTGACGCTCGTCACCCTGGCCGGGGATGCGCTGGACCGATGCCGCGAACGCGTCCAGCAGGACACCCGCGGGCGCCGCGGCCCGGTCGGTGATCCGCTCGACGACATCCGCAGAGTGCCGCGCACCGGTGTCAGCCTGCTCACCGACCGCCAACACACCGGACCCACCAGCGTATTCACTGCCGATGAGCACGCCGCGGCCGAGGCGACCCGGGGTGCCCAGCAGCGCCTCGTGTCCGCCTGCCGGCAACCCGACCGCCGCGCCGGCAAGACCGAACTCGCCGCCGTCATCAAGACGATCAGCCAGGGGCGTCCCGGCCGGACTGCCCGAACTGAGTCGACTCGGCAGAACACCGAAACAGCGCGCCGCTGACGTGCTGGCCTACTTCGACCGGCCCGGCACGTCCAACGGCCCGCCCGAGGCCATCAACGGCCGACTCGAAGCCCTGCGCGGCACCGTCCTCGGCTTCCGCGACCTGACCAACTACATCACGCGCGGCCGGCTTGACGCCGGTGGCTTCAGACCCCGAGACACCCTCTACCGCGATGAGCCCGTTTAGGGGCGGCGGGGGCGGAGATACGGGTGGTGTTGGCGGCCGTGGTCGGCGCCACAGTTGTCAGACCCGCCCGTTAGACTCAGCGCTCGTACGAAGATCTTGCTTACGGGGTGAACACTGTCACATGAGCGACGCACACACCACGGAACCGCACGCCGCCGACGCCGCCGCCCAGAAGGCCTCCGGTCACGGCAAGCACCGCGGACCGGTCTCCGCGAACGACGCCGAGGTGACCCCTCGGGGTCGGCACCGCAAGCAGTCGGCCGAGCAGAGCGAATCGGCTGCCTGACTGGCACGCGGCTCCGACGCGACGTCGAGCCACGCGGGACCAGCAGCAACGGAACACCGCACACCATGCGCAGCACACGGCCTCGCCGGTCCAGGACCGGCGGGGCCGTCCTGTGCCGTGCCCAGCGTCCCCGGACAGCACACCTAGCGGCCCCGCTCCCTCCTCAGCCCCAGCACCTCGGCCGCCGCGAACGTCTCGCCCTCAGGCCGTTCGGCGTAGTACGGGCCGAGCAGCGCGTCCAGTTCGTCGTACGTGAAGGTGTCCTGCTTGCTGTCGAACCGGGCGGCCACCCGTGGTCGTTCGACAACGGCGACCATCCCCCCGTGCACGACGAGCAGTTGCCCGTTCACGTGTGCCGCCGCGGGGGACGCCAAGTAGCCGACGAGCGGTGCCACGTGCTCGGGGGCCAGTGGGTCCAGTCCACCGTCGTCCGCGTCCGCCTGCTGGGCGGCACCCGCGAACACGTCCGCCGTCATCCTCGTCCGCGCACGCGGACAGATCACGTTGGCCGTCACGCCGTACTTGGCGAGGGCCGCCGCCGTGGACGTCGTCAGGCCGACGATTCCGCCTTTCGCCGCCGCGTAGTTGGGCTGCCCCGCCGAACCCGCCAGGAACGCCTCCGACGACGTGTTCACGATCCGCCCGTACACCGGACGCCCGCCCTCCGCCTTGCTGCGTGCCCGCCAGTGCGCCGCCGCGAAGCGCGTCGTGTTGAAGTGGCCCTTCAGGTGGACGCGGATCACCGCGTCCCACTCCTCCTCCGACATGGAGAAGACCATCCGGTCGCGCAGGATGCCCGCGTTGTTGACGAGGATGTCCAGCTTGCCGAACTCGGCTGTCGCCAACTCGACCAGTTGTCGCGCCTGTTGGTGGTCCGCCACGTCTCCCGTGTGGGCGATGGCCGTGCCCCCCGCCGCTCGGATCTCGGCCATGACCTCGTCGGCCGGCCCGGCGGACGCCTCCCCCGAGCCGTCGCGGCCCGGTTGCCCGTAGTCGTTGACGACGACGGCCGCGCCCAGCCGGGCGAGCTCCAGCGCCTCGGCCCGGCCCAGCCCACGCCCCGCGCCCGTGACGATCGCGGACCGGCCCTCAAGTGGCAGTGACATCAACGTCCCTTCGCAGCAGGTCAGGAGGAGAGATCGGCCGGGCTCAGATCTCGACGCAGGTCCGCAGCGCCGTGCCCGTCCGCATCTGGTCCAGCGCCTCGTTGACCTCGGACAACGGCACCCGGTGGGTGATCAGGCCCGAGAGGTCGATGCGCCCGGCACGCCACAGCGCGATCGTCCGCTCGTACGACCTCAGCACGTCCCCGCCGCCGTACATCGAGGGCAGGATGCGCTTCTCGTCGAAGAACAGCTCGAACATGTTGAGCTGGAGGTAGTCGTCCATGGCACCCGCGCCGACGATGACGAGCGTGCCGCCGCGCCGTGTCGTCTCGTACGCCGTCCGTGCCGTCGCGGACTTGCCGACCACCTCGAAGACGTAGTCGAAGCCCTCGCCGCCGGTCACCGACTGCTTGGCGTCGGCCAGTTCCTCCGGCGCCACCGCCTTCGTCGCGCCGAACTTCAGCGCGGACTCCCGCCGGGAGACGACCGGGTCGACGGCGACGATCTCCGCGGCGCCCTTGAGCCGTGCGCCCTGGATCGCGGAGATGCCGACGCCGCCGCAGCCGATGACGGCGACCGACGAACCGGCCTCCACGTCCGCCGTGTTGAGCGCGGCGCCGAGTCCGGTGGTGACCCCGCAGCCGATGAGGGCGCCGATGTCGAAGGGCACGTCGTCCGGGATCGGTACGGCACAGCCCGCGTCGACGACGACCTCCTCGGCGAAGGTGCCGGTGCCCGCGAAGCCGAAGACGTCCCCGCCGGGCCGCTTGAAGTTCGGGGTGCCCGCGTTCATGAACCCGGCCAGGCACAGCTCTGTCTGGCCGCGCTTACAGGCGGGGCAGGCGCCGCAGGCCGGGAGCCAGCAGACGACCACGCGGTCGCCCGCCTTCAAGTGACGTACTCCCTCACCGACTTCGAGGATCTCGCCCGCCCCCTCGTGGCCGGGCACGAACGGACCGGGCTGCGGCAGGACACCGGCCATCGCGGACAGGTCGGAGTGGCACAGGCCCGTGGCCCGTACCCGGATCCTCACCTTGCCGGGCCCGAAGCCCACCGCCTCGACGTCGTCGAGGACCTCGAGCTTGTCCTGGCCGATCTCGTGCAGTACGGCTGCGCGCATGGTGCGGCTCCCCTCAACTGTGGGTGGGGCTCAGGAGTGTCCGGAGTATCAGGAGTGTCGGGAGTATCAGGAGTGTTCGACGAGGGTGTCGGCGAGGACGGGCGCGTCGTCGCGGTCGACGGACGTCACCGACACCTGGATCCGGCCGTCCGACGCCGGCGAGGTGCCGCGCCACATGCTGATGCGCAGCGTCTCCCCCGGATACACGACCCCGGCGAAGCGCGTGGCGTACGAGCGCACCCGGCTCACGTCGCCGCCGAGCAGCGTGTCGACGACGGCCTTGAGCGTGATGCCGTAGGTGCACAGCCCGTGCAGGATGGGCCGCTCGAACCCGGCGACCTTGGCGAACTCCGGGTCGGCGTGCAGGGGATTCCAGTCACCGGAGAGGCGGTAGAGCAGTGCCTGGTCCTCGCGGATGGGCCGCTCGGCGACCTTGTCGGGGTCACCGGCCGGCGGTTCGAGCCGGGCGGACGGTCCGCGGTCCCCGCCCCAGCCGCCCTCCCCGCGGACGAAGATCTGCGCTTCGTTGGTCCACAACGGGCCCTCGGTGTCCGTGACTTCGGTGCGCATGACGAGGACGGCCGCCTTGCCCTTGTCGTACACGGCGGCGATGCGTGAGGTGGCGGTCGCGGTGCCCTCGACCGGGAGGGGGCGGTGGACCCGGACGGTCTGGCCGCCGTGCAGGACGCGGGCCAGGTCGACGTCGACGCCGGGCATGGACAGGCCGCTGATCACCCCGGGTGAACCCGCGCCCGCGACGGTGGCGAAGCTCGGCAGGACGTGCAGCCGGGACTCCAGGGTGTAGCGCAGTTCGTCGGGGTCGGTGGCGGGGCTTCGCTTGTCGGGGTTCGCGCCGGCGCCCACGCCGAGGTGGTAGAGCTGGACGTCCTTCGAGGTCCAGGAGATCTCCCCGGACCGGGGCTCGGCGGCGAGGGCCAAGGCTGCGTCAATGGGCATGGGGCTCCTGACTCACGGGGGAGACCTCGGCACGACCGTCCGCACCGTCGGCCGCACCGAGGTCGTCACGAGGCCGAGGAACCCGCCCTCCCTAGAACGCGTTCCAGTCCGGCGACCCCTGTATAGCCCAGGCGCGTGGAGTTGTGAAGACTACTGACGTGGCGTCAGATGGATGTGTCGCAAGGGGTGCCGCCATGGCTGTCGACGACCCCCGTGACATTTGTCCTGCCCGACTGCGTACAAGCGACATCTGCCGTGCCCCACCCGGAAGTTCGTAGCGTCATGGCTATGACGGACAGAGCTGGAACATCGCCTCACGCCGTGTCCTTCACCGGCGCGGTCAAGGCCTTCGGTGCCGTACGGGCCGTCGACGGGGTGGATCTGGAGGTCGCGCGCGGCGAGACGGTCGCCCTGCTCGGCCGCAACGGTGCCGGGAAGTCCACGGCCATCTCGCTGCTCCTCGGCCTGAACGAGCCGGACGAGGGGCGGGTGGAGCTGTTCGGCGCCCCGCCTGAGGAGTCGGTGCGCGCCGGGCGGGTCGGCGCGATGCTGCAGGACGCCCGGGCGGTGCCCCGGGTCACCGTCCGCGAGCTGGTCTCCTTCGTGGCCGGGCGCTATCCGGAGCCGCTGCCGGTGGCCGACGCGCTGGAGCTGGCCGGGGTCACGGATCTGGCGGAGCGCCGGGTCGACCGGCTCTCCGGTGGTCAGACGCAACGCGTGCGCTTCGCGGTGGCGCTGGCCGGGAACCCGGCGCTGATCGTCCTCGACGAGCCGACGGCCGCGCTGGACGTGGAGGCGCGGCACGCGTTCTGGGACTCGATGGGGGCGTACGCGCGGCGCGGGCACACCGTGCTGTTCTCCACGCACTACCTGGAGGAGGCCGACGCGCACGCCGACCGGATCGTGGTGATCGACCGGGGCCGGATCGTCGCCGACGGCAGCGGCGAGCAGCTGAGGCGGGCGGCGGGCGGCAACCTCGTCTCGATCGACCTGGCGGGCGGTACGGCGGACGATCTGGAACTGCTGCCGGGTGTCGTGTCCGTCGAGGTGCGCGGGCGGCGGGCCCTGCTGCGGACGGACGACTCGGACGCGACGGTACTCGCGCTGGCGCGGAGGGACGCCGTACGGGGCCTGGAGGTCGCCCCGGCGTCGCTGGACGACGCGTTCCTGGCCCTGACGGGCGGCCGCAGCACTCCTCAGGACCCCAGCATCGCGCAGGACAGGGAGACGGTCTGATGCTCGACTATCTACGGCTCGAAGTGCGCCGGACGCTGCGCGACACGGGGTTCGTGATCGGTGGGGTGGCGATGCCCGTGATGATGTACCTGCTGTTCACCAACCTCGGTGACCAGGAGGGCGGTTGGAAGACCGCCTCGATGGTCGGCATGGCCGCGTACGGAGCGGTGGGCTCGGCGCTGAACACCGGTGGCGGGGTCGCCGAGGACCGCACCGTCGGCTGGCTGCGGCAGCTGCGCGTCACTCCGATGACGCCGCGCGAGGTGGTGCTGGGCCGGGCGCTGACCGGGTCGGTGACCGTGGTCCCGGCCATCGTGGCGGTGCTGGCCGCCGGCGGTCTCGTCAACGGCGTACGGCTGGACGCGTGGCAGTGGGCGGCGGTGGTGGTCCTGCTGTGGCTGGGCTCGGTGCCGTTCACGCTGCTGGGCCTCGGCAACGGGTACCGGCTGACAGCCCAGACCACGGGCGTGGCGAACATGGTCTGCAACCTGGGTCTCGCGGTGGTCGGCGGCCTGTGGTTCCCGGTCTCCCTCTTCCCCGACTGGCTGCGCACGCTGTCGGCGTACACGCCCACGAACCGTTTCGCGCAGCTCGGCGGTTCGGTCGCCTCGGGCCACGCCCCCACGGCCGGGGCGGTCCTCGTGCTGGGGGTCTGGATGCTGGTGTTCGGTTCGTACGCTGTGCTGTCGTACCGGCGCCACGCCGGAAACGTCTGAGCGAAACGTCTGAGCGGAAACGTCTGAGCGGAAACGTCGAGCGGAGGAACCAGTCATGTCCTGGTCGCGCAAGCTCTCGTACCGGGTGGACGCCCACCGCCGGGCGGTCCGGGAGGCGCGGGAACATCAGCGGTACTGGAAGGAGAACAAGGAGCGCCTCAAGGCCGAGTACAAGGCCGCGCGGAAGGCGGGGAACGTCCCGGAGAACCAGGGACCGGCTCCCACCGGTTTGAGCCTGCTGCCCTGGCTCCTGATGGGGATGGGGGCCTTCTCCAACCTCTTCCAGGGAGAGACCCCCAACCCCTGGATCGGCGGCCTCGGGCTGTTCACCTTCAACTCCCTCTACATCTACGTGGCGTTCCGCGCCTTCCGGAAGGAGACGCGGGAGGCGGTCTCCACGCGGGTGGCACTGGTGCTGCTGGGCCTGGTGACCTGCGGTCTGGCCATGACCTACGGCGGCAACTGGCTGCTGTTCTTCCCCCTGTTCGGGCTCGCGACCGGCGCGGTCGTGCGGATGCCGCAACTGCGCTGGGTCGGGACGGCGGTGGCTGTGATCGCCGGTGCGGCCTCCGTGTTCCACGACGGCTGGGGCGGTCTCGACACCGCGTACGCCACCTGGATCTCCACGATGGTGACGGCGGCGATCCTGTCCCTGGCCGAAGCGGTACGGGAACTGCGCGCCGCCCGTGAGGAGTTGGCGCGCCGTGCGGTGGCGGAGGAGCGGTTGCGGTTCTCCCGCGACCTGCACGACCTGCTCGGCCACACCCTGTCGGTGATCGTCGTGAAGTCGGAGGCGGCCCGTCGGCTGGCGTCGCGCGACCTGGACGCGGCGCTCCTGCAGGTGCGGGACATCGAGTCGGTCGGGCGTCAGGCCCTGACGGAGATCCGCGAGGCCGTGACCGGCTACCGGGAGGGCAGTCTGTCCACGGAACTCGACCGTGCGCAGTCGGCGTTGACGGCCGCCGGGGTCACGTCCTCCGTACGGATGTCCGGGCCGCCGCTGTCCCCGCAGTCCGAGGCCCTGCTGGGCTGGGTGGTGCGGGAGGCGGTCACCAACGTCGTACGGCACAGCGGGGCGGCCCACTGCGCCATCAGTCTCACGGGGACGAAGGAGCGTGTCCGGCTCGTGGTCTCCGACGACGGTACGGGGCCGGCGGCCCCTGCCTCGGAGTCCGCCGGCGGCGGGACGGGGCTGAAGGGGCTCACCGAACGCCTCTCCGCGGCGGGCGGATCCCTGGAAGCCGGGCCGGGGGCGCGGGCCGGGTTCGTGGTGCGCGCGGAACTCCCCGTGGAACCGGCCGACTTGGTGAGGGTGGAGGACGCGGCTCGCGCCCAGGGCCTGGAGACGTTCGGACAGGCCGTCCGGGCACCGGAGCGACCCGCTCCACCCGATGACGACCCCCGCAGGGACCGGCTGTAGCATCCCTGCGCCCTCATGGGTGTGCCATGACGGCCGAGGAGTTGCGATGAGCGGCGGGATCGAGCGGGAGTACCGCAGACGGCGGGGGGTGCCGGCGGCGAACTTCTCCGTGGCCACCGCGGCGGTGCTGGTCGTCGTCAACGCACTGAGCGCGATGACGACGTCCCGGCCGATGGCCTGGCAGACGCCGGCCCTGGCGGCCTGGCTGTTCGCCGGTGGCCGGGTGGTGCTGGAGCAGTGGCGGGCGCGTACGTACGTCACGGCCGAAGGGGTCACCGTGCGAGGGCCGCTGCGCACGCGCACCTGGCCCTGGGCCGGCGTCTACGGCATCCGGGTCGAGGAGGGCAGGCGGGGCAGCCCTGGCAGCCCTCGCTGGCCGGCGTATCTCTACGGCACCGACGGGCGCAGGGTCCGCCTCCCCCACCTCGACGAGCTTCAGCTGGACGACCCGGTCGCCGAGGTCTCCGACCTGTGCGCCGCGGCCGTACGGCTCGGGCTCACGTACCCGGAGACACGGCCCGAGGTGGAGGAGCGCATCCGGCGCGCGGCGCGACGGCGCACGGCGTGGCAGCGGGCGGTCGCCGCCGGCCTGGTCGTCGCGGCCGCCATGTTCGTCCTCGACACCTGGTTGGTCTTCACCGACCGGCCGGACCACCCGTTCCTGCTGCTCGTGTGCGTCCCGCTGCTCTGCCTCCCCGCCTTCTTCCTCCTCCTGGACCGCGTCGGCGAGGCCCGGGTCGCCCGGCGCTGCCCGGGGCACGCCTGACCGGTGGGCGAGCTCGGCCGCAGGCGGCGTTGTCAGTGCACGTTGGTAGCGTCGCGTGCCGTGAACGGACCCAGGGGCGCCGAGGCCCCGGCACGGTGTTTCGCGGGCGACTTCGAGACGCATCTGACGATAGGCGCCGACCCCGGCGGTGGCCACGACGAGCCGTTGCGCCGGTGGGCGCGGGACCACGGGCTGAAGTACACACGCATCGTGCTCGACCGGGGCCAGAGCCCCGACCAGCCCATGGTGACCTGCCGGGGAAGCGGCACCCTGGCCGGGCAGCGGGCGGCGGCACGGGCGTGGGTGGACCGGCTGCGCGGCGACGGGTTCGACGTGACGCGGGTGAAGATCGAGGCAGCACCGTGGAACGACGACGTGCCGCGGACGCGTGCGGACGCCGCTGCCCTGCCCCCGCGGGAGTGCTACTTCGAGCACCACATCAAACTCGTCCTGATCGGTGACGCCGCTCGTCTCGACTCCCTGCGCGCCCTCGTCGTCCCCCACGCCGCGCACGTCTCCCGCAACGCCCGCCGGGCGCTGGACGCGGGCCGCCACGAACGCTTCGTCACACAGCGCTGCAGGGGCGTCGGCCGGTCCGAGGCGCGGGACCGCCTCGACGCCCTCCTGTCAGCGCTCGCGGACGCCGGGCACACGGCCGTGGAGACGGAGGAGGAGTTCGTCGTGCACGACGACAACCCGGTCCTGGACGCCGGGTGGATCGACGACGGTCTCGTTCCCGGGTCCCCCGGAAGGCTGCCGCGGTGAGCGGCCCCGAGCGGAGCGCGGCCCACCGCGCCGCTCTCGACCATCTCCTCACTCTGATCGCGGAAGCCCCCTGGAGTTCGTGCCTGGTGCTGCGCGGGAGCATGACCATGGCCGCCTGGGCGGGGCCGGCCGCCCGCGAACCGGCCGACCTGGACTGGGTGGTCCTGGAGGACGAGGTCCTGGTGGATCCCCTGGACCCGTACCCGTACGTCGACGCGGTGGACGTCGTTCAGCAGTGGCCGGAAGCAGCGGACGGCGCGGCCCGCTACGAGATGTGGGGGTACGAGGAGTGCGACCCGGGAGGCCGGCGCCCTCTCCTGGCGCCGGAGGGTCTGCGCTGGATGGTCGCCGACGAGGAGACCGCCGAGCCGGGCCCTCCGTACATGGACCTGCTGGACCGGGTGCGCACCAGCCCGGAGGCGGCCCCGGGGGTGCTGCTCGACGCGGACGCCGCGAAACCGGACGGCACCTGGACGTACGCCGAGTACGACACACCTGGTGTGCGTCTGGTCGTGCCCTGGCGCACGGACGGGGTGCTGTCGGGCGACGTGCGGCTGGACTTCGCCCGCGACGAAGTGCTCCCGGAGGCTCCCGTCTGGACGCTGGTTCCCAGGGGCGACGGCGGCGCCCCCGTCGCCGTACGGACCGCGAGCCGGGAACTGTCACTGGCCTGGAAGATCCAGTGGCTGCACACCGACTGCGCGGGTGAGGGCGAGGCCCAGGGCAAGGACCTGTACGACGCGGTCCTGCTCGCGGAGGCCCCGGGGACCCGGCTGTCCCCGCGGCTGCTGCGGAAGGTGCTGCGCCGCACTCCGGGCAACGCGGCCGACGCGTTCGGCCCGGACACCATGGCCTCCTGGCAGGTCGACTGGAACGGATTCCGCGCGGAGCACCCCTGGATACGCGGTACGGCACAGGACTGGCTCGGTCGCCTGGTCAGGGCACTGGAACCGGTGCTCACGCCTCCCTCCCCGTCCGGGCGTTGACGGCGTCGCGGGCGAGGTCGGCGCACCCCGCTGTGCCGCAACCCGGCACGCGCCCTCGCGCCCTGCCGTGAGCGCCCTACTCTTGGGCCGTGAACGAGATGCCGCGGGAGCATCGGCCCGCCAAGTCCATCAGAGTGCTGCTCGCCGAGGACCAGGGCATGATGCGCGGCGCCCTCGCGCTGCTCCTCGGCATGGAGGCGGACATCGAGGTCGTGGCCCAGATCGCCACCGGGGACACGATCGTGGACACCGCGCTCATCCACCGCCCCGACGTGGCGCTGCTGGACATCGAACTGCCGGGCATCAGCGGCCTGGACGCCGCCGCCGAGCTGCGCGACCAGGTGCCGGACTGCCGGGTGCTGATCCTCACCACGTTCGGGCGGCCGGGGTACCTGCGCCGGGCCATGGAGGCGGGCGCCGCCGGGTTCCTGGTCAAGGACGGACCCGTGGAGGAGCTCGCCGAGGCCGTCCGCCGGGTGCTGACCGGCGAGACCGTCATCGACCCGGCGCTCGCCGCGGCCGCCCTGAGCGCGGGCCCCAACCCGCTCACGGCCCGCGAGTGCGACGTCCTCAAGGCCTCCGCGGACGGTGCGACCGTCGCCGACATCGCCGCGAAACTCCACCTCTCCGAGTCCACCGTCCGCAACTACCTCTCCTCCGCCATCGGCAAGACGGCCACGCGCAACCGCATGGAGGCGATGCGGGAGGCCCGGCAGCAGGGGTGGCTCTAGGGCCCTTCTGATGGATCTCCGTGGGAGAAGGAGCGGCGTTCGGTGCGTGCTCTCGGCGTGCCGGGCGGAAGCCCTCGTAGCGGAGCTACTAGGGCTTTTGTCCGGTGCGGCGAGAGTGCGTGCCGGGCGTCGCGACGCCGCGGAGATCCATCAGAAGGGCCCTAGGGCCGGAGGCCGAGGTCAGTCCGCCGACGTGCTGCGCGGCAGCCACGCGAACATCAGCACCGACGCCACGAGGAGCACGGTCCCGCCCGTGCGGAACACCAGCGCGTACCCCTCCGTCAGGGCCTCCGGCGAGGTACCGCCCGCCGTACGGGCCGCCGCGACCGTCGACATGGCGGCGAGGCCGAGTGAACCGCCCATCGTCCGCGAGGTGTTGACGAGCCCGGACACCAGGCCGGCGTCCTCGGGGGCCGCCCCGGAGGTGGCGAGCGCGGCGAGCGGGGTCGCCGACAGGCCGCCGCCCGCCATCATCAGGATGCCGGGAATCATGATCGCGGTCAGATACGGGCCGTCCGCCGTCATCGTCGACTGCCACCCGAACCCGGCGGCGGCCACCAGGACCCCGAGCACCACGACATGGCGTGCCCCGAGCACCCGCATGAGCCGGGGCGCGAGCTGGGCGCCGAGCACCACCGCGAGCGAACTCGGCGCCAGGGCGAGCCCGGCGGCCAGCGGGTCGTAGCCCAGCACGGTCTGCGCGTACAGGGTCATGAAGTACCAGGTGCAGAACATCACCGCTCCGCACAGGAACATCGCGGCGTTCGCCGACGCCACCGACCGCAGCCGCAGCAGCTTCGGCGGCATCAGCGGTGCCCGCGTCCGTGCCTCGACGGCCAGGAAGGCGCCGATCAGCCCCAGTCCGGCGAGCAGCGGCACCAGCGTCACGGCCGCCGTCCACCCCTCGGCCTCGGTCTGCACGATGCCGTAGGCGAGGGTCGCGAGGCCCGCCGTCACCAGGACCGCGCCGGGCAGGTCGAGCCGGCGCCCGTCCCTCGCCCTGCTCTCCACGAGCCACCATGCCGCGCCGGTCAGCACCACGGCGCCCACGGGCACGTTGATGAGGAGCACCCACCGCCACGACAGGGCGTTCACCAGCAACCCGCCGACCAGGCCGCCCGCCGCTCCCCCGCCGGCGCCGACCGCCATCCACGTGGCGATGGCCCGTGCGCGGGCGGGCCCCTCCGGTACGGCCGAGGTGACGATGGTCAGCGTCGAGGGCGCGAGCACCGCGGCCCCGAGCCCCTGGACGGTCCGCGCGATGAGCAGGTGCCAGCCGTCCTGCGCGAGGCCGCCGCCGAGCGAGGCCAGCGTGAAGAGGGCGAGCCCCGTCAGGAACATCCGCTTGCGCCCGTACAGGTCACCGGCCCGCCCGCCCAGCAGCATGAAGCCGGCGAAGGCGATGGTGTACGCGTTCACCACCCACTGCAGTCCGGTCACGCCGAGCTCCAAGTCGGTCCGCATCGACGGCAGCGCCACGTTGACGACGGACACGTCGAGGACGACGAGGAACTGCCCGGCGCACGCGAGCGCGACGAGGAGCCAGGTGGGTGGCGCGGTACGACCGGATACGCGCGTGTCTTCGGCGGCTCTGAGCATGGGGCTCATGGTCTCAACCACCCGTCGCGACGGCATCGGCATTTCGCGCCGGTCCGCCTCGGGCGCCAGACCTACGCCCCTCCCCGCGGGCACGCCGTCCGGCCCCAGGGACCTTGATGGGGCGTCAGAAACCCATGCGAAGGTCAAGAATTCGTTAGTGACCCGAAGCATCGGAATAGTTGCCCAGGCACACGGGGTTCACCACTCACGTACCCCGCACGACCCCGTATGACACGTACGACCCGCATGACCAACGTACGACCCGCACGACCCGCACGACCCGTAAGACACAACCCCGCACGATTCCGAGTCCGGCCGCCCGGACTCCCCTTCTCCCACCCGGCCCGGAGGCCCCACGCAATGACGCACACGACCGCAGACCGACCCACCCGGAGAGCGAGCGGAGCCGTCGTTCCGGTTCTGGCCTTCGCGGGGATCGTGGTCGCGGTGATGCAGACCCTGCTCGTCCCGGTCATCAAGGACCTGCCGACGCTGCTGGACACCGCCCCGAGCAACGCCACCTGGGTCCTGACCTCGACCCTGCTCTCGGGCGCCGTGGCCACGCCGATCATGGGCCGCCTCGGCGACCTCTACGGCAAGCGGCGCCTGCTGGTCCTCAGCCTCGCCGTGATGGTGGTCGGCGCTCTGGTCAGCGCGCTCACCAGCACCCTGCTCCCGATGATCGTCGGCCGCACCCTCCAGGGCTTCGCCATGGGCGCGATCCCGCTGGGCATCGGCCTGATGCGCGACATGCTGCCCCGTGAGCGGCTCGGCTCGGCGATGGCCCTGATGAGCTCATCGATCGGCGTCGGCGGCGGCCTCGCCCTGCCCGCCGCGGCCCTCATCGCCCAGCACAGCGACTGGCACGCCCTGTTCTACGGCGCCGCCGGCCTCGGCGTCCTCGCCATCGCGCTCACCCTGCTCGTCGTCCCGGAGTCCCCGATGCGCGCGGAGGGATCCTTCGACGTCCTGGGCGCGTTCGGCCTCTCCACGGGCCTGGTCCTCTTCCTCCTGCCGATCACCAAGGGCAGCGACTGGGGCTGGACCTCGGGCACCACGCTCGGCCTGTTCGCCGCGTCCGCCCTCGTCCTGCTCCTGTGGGGCATCTTCGAGCTGCGCACCAAGGCGCCCCTCGTCGACCTGCGCACCACGGCCCGCCCCGCGGTGCTCTTCACCAACCTCGCCTCCATCATGGTCGGCGTCTCCTTCTACGTCGTCTCGCTGGTCCTGCCGCAGCTCCTCCAGCTGCCCACCGCCACCGGCTACGGCCTCGGCCAGTCGATGGTCGTCGCGGGTCTGCTCGTGGCGCCGCTCGGCCTGACGATGATGTTCACGGCACCCGTCTACGCCCGCCTGTCGGCGAAGTACGGCCCCAAGGTCACCCTGATCCTCGGTATGCTCATCATCGCGATCGGCTACGGCGCCGGCCTCGGCCTGATGAGCGCCGCCTGGCAGAGCCTCGTCATCTCGGTGCTCCTCGGCGCCGGCATCGGCCTAGCCTACTCCTCGCTCCCCGCGCTGATCATCGGCGCGGTCCCGGCCTCCGAGACGGGCGCGGCCAACGGCCTCAACACCCTGATGCGGTCCATCGGTACGTCGGTGTCGAGCGCCGTCATCGGCATGGTCCTCGCCAACACCGCGAACAACGTGAACGGCGTCGCGATCCCGACCATGCACGGCTTCCGGGTCTCCTTCCTGATCGCCACCGCCGCGGTCGCGCTGGGCCTGGTGCTCGCCCTGTTCCTGCCGGGCCGCCGCCCCGCGACCGGACCGCAGCTGCGCGCGAGCAGCGAGGAGGACGCGAACCTGCGCCGGGCCACCGAGGTACTGGGGGGCTTCCGCGGCCGTGTCCTCGACTCCGAGGGCACCCCGGTCGCCCGCGCCAGGGTCACGCTGATCGACCGGCGTGGACGCCGGGCGGGCGCGACGGTCTCCGACGAGGACGGCTCGTACGCCCTCGCCATCCCCACCGGGGGCACCTACGTCCTGGCGGCCCGCGCCACCGGCCACGGCCCCCTCGCCTCGTCCGCGACCCACACCGGCGGCGAGAACGCGGTCGACGTGGACCTGCCCCTGCCGGGTACGGCCGTGAAGGCCTGACCCCAACTCCTGGCCGCACCCCCTGTCCGTCTCCGGCTCGGGGGTGCGGCAGCATGGGCGCCCGGACATCAGCCGGACATCAGTACGACACGCTCGTACGACCGACAGGAGCCCCATGACCGCCGCACCCGCCGAATCCGCCGCCCCCAAGCCGGAGACCCTGGCCGCGTTCGAGGCCGCGAGGGGCTTCATGCCCACGGACGAGGGGCTCGCGCTGTACGCGGCGGCCGTCGAGGCGGGTCGGCTCGGGCTGCCGCTCCTGGAGGTCGGCACGTACTGCGGCCGCTCCACGATCCTGCTCGCCGACGCGGCCCGGGCCGCCGGGGTCACCGCGCTGACGGTCGACCACCACCGCGGCAGCGAGGAGCAGCAGCCCGGCTGGGACTACCACGACCCGTCCACCGTGGACCCCGACCTCGGCATCATGGACACTCTCCCCACCTTCCGGCGCACCCTGCACCGGGCCGGCCTGGAGGACCACGTCGTCGCCCTGGTCGGCCGTTCCCCGCAGGTCGCGAAGATCTGGGGCACTCCCCTCGCCCTCGTCTTCATCGACGGCGGCCACACCGACGAGCACGCCAGCGCCGACTACGAGGGCTGGGCACCTCATGTGGCGGAGGGCGGCCTGCTCCTCATCCACGACGTGTTCCCGGACCCGGAGGACGAGTTCACCGGTCAGGCCCCGTATCGCGTCTACCTCAGGGCCCTGGGGTCCGGCGCCTTCACGGAGGTCTCGGTGACCGGCTCGCTGCGGGTGCTGCGGCGGACGGGCGCGGGGATCTGACGGGACGTTCACCCGAGCGGTGTCACCGGCCTGCGGAGCCCATGGCCGCCCCGTAAGGTGGCACACGTGTCGTACGTAGGCCCGGACTTCGATCCGCCCCAGCCCCGCCGTTCCCCGCTCCGCCGCCCTCTCGTGGTCGCGGTCGCCGCGTTGGTGCCGGGGGCACTGGCGGGGTGGCTGCTGTGGCAGGCCACGGGGAGCTCGGGGGACGGAGGCGGCTCCGGCAGCACGGCGGCCGCGGCGTCGTCGTCCTCGGCGGGCGCCCCCGGCACCTCGAACTCGGCGAAGACGTCCGCACCCTCGAACAGGACCGCCTCCACCGGGCCTGGCGACGACGACAAGGTCCCGAGCCCCTCGGCCTCCCGCTCGGAATCCCGCTCGTCCTCCGACCCCGCCCCCTCCGGCCCCCTCAAGGGCAAGGTCGTCGTCCTCGACCCCGGTCACAACCCCGGCAACTTCCGGCACACCACCGAGATCAACCGCAAGGTCGACATCGGCACGAACTGGAAGGAATGCGACACGACGGGGACCTCCACCAACTCCGGTTACACCGAGGCCGACTTCACGCTCGACGTGGCACGGAGGGCTCGGAAGATCCTCGAAGAGCAGGGCGCCACGGTGAAGTTGACCCAGGACGGGAACCGGGCGTGGGGACCGTGCATCGACGAGCGGGCCCGGATCGGGAACGAGGCCAAGGCCGACGCCGTCGTGTCCATCCACGCCGACGGGTCGGGCGCCGGGAACCGCGGGTTCCATGTGATCCTGCCGGGCGCCGTGCACTCCGGCGGTGCCGACACCCGGCCGATCGTCGCCCCCTCCCGCGACCTGGGCGAGCGGGTCGCGGGCAGGTTCGTCCGCAACACCGGCAGCGCGCCCTCCAACTACGTCGGCGGCGGCACCGGTCTCGTCACACGTCAGGACCTGGGCGGTCTCAATCTGTCAACGGTTCCCAAGGTGTTCATCGAGTGCGGCAACATGCGCGACAGCAAGGACGCGGCACTCCTCACCAGTGGTGCCTGGCGGCAGAAGGCGGCGCAGGGGATCTCTGAGGGCATCTCAAGCTTCCTGAGCAAGTAGACGACAGCTGCCGAGCAATCCATGGTGCTCTCAGCCTCCCCGGCCTGTGCAGTGATGGCATAACCCTGCGACCGGGACGGCCGTCATGGCACGCCCTGTGCGGGGTAGGCCCCGGGCCCTGCCCCCCGGGCTAGAACAGAAGTTCTTTCATCGAATGCGTGGCCTTTAGGCGGGGTGCGCGTTGGGTTCAGTAAGGGGATCTTCTTGGAGGGGAGGGGAGTGAGCGGGAAGTTCCGGCCGCGGCCCGGTTACACGATGCAGGCCTACAGGTTCGCCCTCGACCCCAACTCCACACAGGAGCAGGCGTTGCGCTCGCACTGCGGTGCCGCCCGCGCCGCCTACAACTGGGCCGTGTCCTGGGTGACCGACTCGTGGTGGCAGCGTAAAGCCGAAGCCACCTACGGCATCGGCGAGGAGGGTCTGACCCCGTGGCGGCCGTGGTCGCTGCCCGCGCTACGCAAGGAGTTCAACCGGGTCAAGACCACCGACCCCAGGTTCGTCAACTGGTGGCATGAGAACTCCAAGGAGGCCTACAACACCGGGCTAGCGAACGCGGCCGCCGCCTTCGACAACTACGCCAAGTCCAAGCAGGGCAAGCGCAAGGGGTGCCGAGTGGGCATGCCGCGGCGCAAGTCCAAACGAAGAGGCCGCCTGGCCTGCCGCTTCACCACCGGCACGATCCGTGTCGATCCAGCCGGTCGGCACGTCACCCTGCCCCGGCTGGGCACGATCCGCACCCACGAACACACCTTCAAGCTCTTGACTCGCGTTCAGGCCGGGACGGCACGCATCCTCTCCGCGACTGTCCGGCACGAGCGCGGACGCTGGTTTGTCTCCCTCCAGGTTGAGACCGCACGGGAGATCACCCGCATCGACCGCCCGGACACCGCAGTCGGGATCGACCTGGGTGTGAAACACCTGGCAGTACTGACTGACAGTTCGGGCGAGATCCGCTACGTGCCAAACCCAAAACACCTGGACGGCACCCTCAAGCTGCTGCGGTTCCATTCCCGCCGAGCCTCTCGGCGGCAGGGACCGGACCGCAGGACAGGTCAGAAGCCGTCGAAACGATGGGAGAAGGCCAACGCCGAGCGCAACAAGATCCACCATCGAGTGGCAAACTTGCGCGCCGATACGCTGCACAAACTCACCACCCGAGTGCTCGCGGAGTACGGCACCGTGGTGGTCGAAGACCTCAACGTCGCTGGAATGCTCCGCAACCGCCGCCTGGCCCGGCACGTGGCCGATGCGGGGTTCGGGGAGATCCGACGTCAGCTCACCTACAAGGGCCGGTGGAACGCCTGCCGCACCATCGTCGCAGACCGCTGGTATCCCTCCTCCAAGACCTGCTCGAACTGCGGCGCGGTGAAAGCCAAGCTGCCGCTGCACGTTCGGCTCTTCACCTGCGACGCCTGCGGCCTGGTCCTGGACCGGGACGAGAACGCGGCCCGCAACCTGGTCGCCCTCGCGGCGGCTGTCACCACTGGTACCGGAGTGGCCGGAGACCAGGACACGCAGAGCGTGTCGAAACCCCGTGGAGCCGACCACAAGACCCGCCGCCAACGCCCCGGCCGAAACAGCGGCCGAGGCGGGCGGGCAGGTGGCGCAAGCCTGCCGCATCCGCGGCGGAAGGAAACGGGAGACCGTCGTCAGGACACCGAAGCGCAGCTCGCGCTCCGGTGACACCGCCACGGACCTTTCAGGCAGAAACGCCTGGGATGCCGAGTCACTGAGACTTCGAGTAACGGAATCGTGAGTTTTCTGCACGGTAGTGATTCGCGGGCTGATCCCGGCGGACGCCATCACCGGTCGGACGATAGTGTCGTCCCTACGATGAGGGGCCACCCCTGCGCTTCGCACCACAGCCACACGGCGACATGGTGTCAGCGACGCCTCCACCGATGACGTGACGACTGACGAAGGACCTGAAGTGAATATCCGCTCCCTCACTAGAGGCGACGGCGTGGTGATCGGAGCAGCGGTATTGCTGTTCATCGCGTCGTTCCTCGACCTCTACTCCGTCGACGGGGCTTCCGACAGCGCCGACCTCCCGAACCTCTGGGGAAGCGGGCCGGTCCTGCTCAGCGTCGTCCTGGCAGGGATCATCGGCGCCGCGCTCGTCGTCGTCTCCCGGGGTCTGCCCCAGACGCCCAAGGTCGCCGGCCTCGACCTCGGCCAGTTCGGTGTCGCATTCACGATCTTCGCCGCGTGGAGCGCGCTGGGCAACATCTTCGACGTGATGGGCGGAGCCGACAACAGCAGCAGCGCGGACATCGGCGTCAGCCCCGGCACCGGCATGATCATCGCCTTCATCGCCACCCTGATCATGGCCGCCGGAGCCGTCGCCACCCCCCTCGTCCCCGCCCTCAAGGGCGCCCTCGTCCCCGCCCCGCGCCCGCAGGCCCCGCAGCCGTACGGCGCACAGCCGGCCAGCGGCTACGGCTACCCCGGCGCCCAGCAGCCAGGTCCGGGACAGCCGGGGCAGCCCTTCGGCGGTCAGCCCCAGCAGGGCCAGCAGGGCCAGCAGGGCCAGCAGCCGTACGGTGGCGCCCAGCCGCAGCAGGCGCAGACCCCGCAGCCGCCGGCGAGCGAGTTCTCGCCGTTCTGGTTCGCGGTGCCGGTGCCGCGTCCGCTGTTCGCGGAGGACGGCTCGCAGGCGACGATCGCCGAGCTGGCGCCGGGTACGTGGTACCTGGCCGTCGAGCAGCGCGGTCCGGCGCTGGTCGCGCAGACACAGGACGGCCGCCGCGGTGTCCTGCAGGACACGTCGGGCATCCAGCGCGGCTGAGCCCTACCGTCCTCGATGGGCCCCTGCTTTAGACGGGGCCCATCTTCAACACGGTCGCCCATTCTCATTCAGCGAAATATGTCCGAAGGTTCTGCGCGCCAACTGATGGAACATCAACCACCGCAGCCCTTGGCTGGCGATCGATCAAGCTCCCCACGGCCTCATGCATGGTTGGCGGTGAGACGTCGAGGACGCTTGGGCGCGATCGGTTCCCCTCTGCGTCCCCGGGATTAGGTTCGCGGTCTGCTGGAGCGGCAACAGACCGCGACAGCTTGGACCATGGCGTTCATGTGCTCGAGGTGACCGAAGTGACGGGCCAATGCCCGGGCAGTTCTCACCATGGTCTTGGCGGCGTCTGCTTGCTCTTGCCGGAGATTCGCCTGTCCCGGCCCGTGCGTCGGGCAGCCAGCCGCCGGACCCGGATCTCGGCACCATCGATGATCCCGGACTTCCGCCTCGCCGAGATGGTCGATGACCTCGGCCAGGGTTTGCAGCCGTACGTCCGGACTGACAGTGCACCATCACTCGGCGCGCAAGGGGCGCACCTCGCCGACGCCCGGGTGATGGCGGAGCAGTCCACGCCGAACCGGCAGGCCAGCACATCGTGGGTGGTCCCGTGTCACAGCTGGACGAGAGTGGCCAGGAGCCGGTCGATGAACACCAGCCGGTGCCTCGCTCCGACACCCACAGCCCGTTTCCCCGGTCTGGACACGAGCTTGGCCTGGTACCATTCGCGCCACAACGGACCTATCTCCGCGATGAGTTCTGCATTCACATCGGCTGACAGGCTGGTGATCCTGCAGTGGGGAGAAGCCCGAAGCCGGGGACAGAATGAGCCTACCAGCAAATGGCTGTGGTCCTTTTTGGGCGAGGCGTGCCCGCCCGGCGCTTGACCCTTGTTCTTCGCCCGGGATCGCCCCTCGATCAGCCGCAAGAGAAGACGAGGCCGCTATGGCGCGTCAGCAGTTCACATAACTTCCACCGTCGCTCAAATTGCTATTACGGACCCAGCCGTACTTGTTGGAGCTGTCGTTACGAAGGTAGGTCCAGAAGTTTCCGTCCGAGCCTTGGGCAGCGCAATGGTAGTCGAGGCGCTCCCAAGGGTTTGCGGCATCGGTTCCCGAACAGGACGTTCTTGGTCCGCTGTACATCCACGTTATGGTTGCTGTGGCGGTGGCCTTCCAGGAACTGGAGTCCTTGTCGGCATAGCCCACGCCACACGCGACGGCTGCCGAAGCCGAGCCTGAGAAGGACGCGGGCAAGCACGCAGCGACCACAGCCACAGTCGGCAAAGTCCAAATGATTCGACGCCTCAACGTTTCTCCTTGTGCGATGAATACCGAGCACGTACCAGATGCCGCGTAAGCAGGCGAATATCCCACTGAAGTCCGAGATGAGGCTCTCGCGACTTCCGTTATCAGTGTGAAAATAGTAAAAACTCCAATGACACTGCGTGAGTAGCTTTTTAGCCATCGCCTTCAGGTGCGTCGCACTGGAAGGGATGGGCAGACCAGGAGAAGAGCGAGGGGCGGGTACGACGCCTGATGACTTTGCGCTGTTGAGCGGCCAGGTCGGCTACCCATGGAACTGCCCTTCCGGGCGGGGGGGCCGCTACCGTACAGTCGTCCTCCCAGTCGGCTGACGGATCGTCAGGAGGCATACGATGCGGCTAGGGCTCGCACTCGGCTACTGGGGGCGCGGCCCCTCCCCGGACCACGTCCCGCTGGCGCAGGAGGCCGAGCGGCTCGGCTACGACTCCGTGTGGACGGCGGAATCGTGGGGCTCGGACGTCTTCACCCCGCTGACCTGGATCGCGGCTCAGACGTCAAGGATCAGGCTGGGCACGGCGGTTGCCCAGATGGCGGCCCGATCCCCCACGACCACCGCGATGCACGCCCTCACCCTCGACCACCTCTCCGGCGGACGGATGATGCTTGGCCTCGGGCTCTCCGGCCCCCAGGTCGTCGAGGGCTGGTACGGGCGCCCGTTCCCGTCGTCACCGCTCACCGCGACCAGGGAGTACGTCGACGTCGTACGCCAGGTGCTCCGGCGCGAGGCCCCGGTCGCCGTGGACGGGCGCTTCCACTCCCACCCGTACCGCGGCGAGGACGGCACCGGCCTCGGCAAACCCCTCAAGCCGATCACGCACCCCCTCCGCTCCGACCTGCCGGTCCTGCTGGGCGCGGAGGGGCCGAAGAACATCGCGCAGACGGCGCGTATCGCGGATGGCTGGCTCCCGCTGTACTGGTCCCCGACGCGCTCGGAGGTGTACGAGGCCTCGCTCACCGACGCGCCTGAGGACTTCCTCGTCGCGCCCATGGCCCGCGCCCAGGTCTGCGACGACGTGGCCGAAGGGCTGCTGCCGGTGAAGACGATGCTCGGCTTCTACATCGGCGGAATGGGGCACGCCAAGCGGAACTTCCACGCCGACCTCATGGCGCGTATGGGGTACGAGGAGGAGGCGCGGCGGATCCAGCGGCTGTTCCTGGAGGGCCGTCGCGAGGAGGCCGTGCTGGCCGTCCCGGACGCGTTCGCCGACGAGATCTCCCTGGTCGGGCCTCGGGAACGCATCGCCGAGCGCCTGGAGTTGTGGCGCAAGGGCCCGGTGACGGACCTGCTGCTCCTGTCCCCGGACCGGACCACGCTGCGGGTGCTGGCCGAGCTCAACTCCTGACCTACTACCGGCCCCCCATCACCCGCTACCGGCCACCGGCCACCCGCTAGCGGAAGATGGCGATGGCCTCCAGGGTGACCTCGCCGGAGTCCGGGTGCCAGCCGGTCATCTTGCCCAGGCAGCGGGCCCGGAAGGTGCCGTCGGGTATCGTCTCGCGGCGCAGGCCCTCACGCGCGCCGACGACCCGTACGTACGGCGCTTCCGGGCCTTCGTCGTACGAGGCGCGCAGGACGATGCCCTCCGAGGTGTCCGGGTCCATGAGGAAACGGCCCCGGACCGACACGAACTCCTCTATGTCGCTCAGCGCCACCCGCCCGTCGCCGTCCAGGGCGTCGACGAGGGCCCGGTTCGGGCGAATCGTTCCGCCGCGCAGGTCGGCGTGGACGACGGCGTCCTCCCGCTCGAACGCGTCCATCAGCATCCCGATCACGGTGATGGGCTCGTTCTTCTGCACGTACGAGGTGAACTTCGCCTGGGAGACGTCCCTGTTCGCCTTGACCGTCCAGGGCAGGAGCTTGCCGACAAGGCCGACGCTGGTGTTGACGTTGGTCTGGTGCTCCACCGCCTGTTCGAGTGCGGCCCCGAAGTTGCTCCGGTACAGGTCCATCACGGACTGCTCGTCCAGGAAGAAGCAGATGCTGTACGGGGTCCTGTTCGTGCGTCTGCGCCGCTCGCGGACATGGCGCACCAGCACGACGGCGACGGCCGCGACCCCGGCGGCCGTCATCAGCCAGACCGTCATCCACGGCCACCACGCTCTCCACCACAGTGCGTCAACGGCAGCCACGGATCTCCTTGAACGCCTCGGAAAGGGACGACTGGTCGGCGTCCACCATGTGCCCGCCGGTCTTCGCCGCCGCGCGCCGCAGTTCGCCGGCGTCGGCCTCGCCGAAGTGCACGGGGTAGGTGTGGACGGCGCGCGCCCGGCCGGGCAGCGCCTCGTAACGCCGCACGAACTCCTCATAGGTGATGCCCGCGTTGTTCTCGCCGTCCGTCATCAGCACCAGGGACACGGCCCGTTCGGGATCGTCGGCCAGGGTGCGGGCCGCGGTGCGGTAGCCGTGGTCGAGGGCGGTCCACACGGCGGTGGCGTCGCCGTAACCGCCGCGGGCGACGGTGTCGGCGAGGGTCTTCAGGTCGGCGGGCCCGTGGACGGTGACGGTCCGCTCCTGAAGGACCCGACCGCCGAACCGCACCACGGTCAGCCGCTCCCCCTGGTGGAACCGCGTGAACTTGCCGGTCGCCGAGGAGTCCGCGCCGCTCAGACCGGCGAAGGCGTCGCGGAGTTCGGCCATGCGGGCGCCGCGCATCGATCCGGAGAAGTCGAGGAGGAACACGACCTGGTCGGCGACGCGCCGGTTCGGGTCACCGTAGTCGTCCAACAACCGTCTCAGAACGGCGAGTTCGCCGGGGAAGTACAGCGCATTGCCGACCGGCGCGCGCAACTGCGCGGAGCGGGTCACGGTCGCCTTCACCGGGCGGCGCAGCGTCCGCCGCATGATCTCCTCCTGGACCGAGTCCCGCTGGATCCACTCGGTGACCCGGTCGTAGGCGGCGCGGTGGGCTGGGGCGAGCAGGAGGATCGGGAAGTCGGAGAGGACCATGCCGTCCTCGGGGCGTATGACGTCGAGGTCGTCCTTGAGGCGGCCGGAGGCGTTGAGGGCGAGCAGGTCGGACTCGTAGGTGATCAGCGCGTTGGGCGTGTTGGGCGTGTTGGGCGTGTGGGGCTCGGCCGTGCCGTTCTGGCGTTCGACGTAGGCGTCGAGCAGGTCGGGCGCGGTGGACGCGGTGAGCGCCTGGCCGGAGCGGAAGCCGCGCAGCCGGTCGCAGGAGACGTCCTGGGCGCGCAGGACTCCTCCGGTGCCGGCCGCCGCGGTGGCGACTCCGACGAGCGCGGCGAGTCCGCTGCCGGTGCGGCGGGGGTCGGCCATGCCGAAGCGCACGGTGCCGGTGGCGGCGGCGTCCGCGATGTCGGCCCAGGTGAGCCGGCCGCCGGGCACTCCGGCGCGCAACCTGCGTGCCACGTCCGGCTCCAGGCCGACCACGACCGGGGACGTCATGGTCGGGGTCCGCTGGAACCGCTCGGTGGGCTTCCGGCCGCTGAGCCGCAGGTACCGGTCGTCGGAGAGCCAGGCGAGGTCGTATCCGGCGTCCGCCGGGATCTCCCGCTCGGCCGTGGCCCGGTAGTCCATGTCGAGTTCCACGCCGGTCGCGTCCCTCAACTCCCCCAGCAGCGGGGCGAGTACGGCGAGGTCGGGGCCGGCGAGCACGCGCAACGTGACGGGGTCGTGCTCGCCCTTGCCGCCGGTACAGGCGGTGAGCGCGGCGAGCAGGGAGAAGGACAGAGACAGGGCCAGAACCAGACGCAGGGAGGGAACCAGACGCAGGGACAGAACCGGACGCGGGGTCGGGGCCCGTCTTCCCCCGCTCACTCGCCGGCCTCGGCGGGCGGGCAGCCCCCCACTCGCTGGATCATCCGCTCCAGCAGGGCCAGCCGGGGCAGCACCGCCCGGGTGTCGTCGGAGGAGGTGACGGGCACCGGGATGCCCCGGTCGGTGAGGAACTCGGCGAGCTGGTCGCTGGTCGCGTCGCGCCGGGCGTCCCGTCCCCGGAAGCCCAGTTCCATGGCACGGTGCTGGAGTTCGGGGTCGTCGCGGATCAGCTCGCCGAGCCGGGCGCCGTCCTTGGTGAGCGCGACGAGCTGGGGCTCGGTGACGAAGCGGGTCGAGGGGTAGAGCAGGACACGGTCGTCGTCCGTCCTGCCCTCGTCGGCCTTGTACTGGATCTGGTGGGCCAGGAACTGGTGCTCGTAGATGACGGAGATCGGCGCGAGGCTCTGACCGTCGACGGAGAGATAGGTCTCGGCGCGCTCGGAGGAGGGCAGGCCCTGTTCCACGAGGAGCGGTTTGATCCGCTGGGCGATCCTGTCGGCCGTCCTGGTGTCGTCCGGGGCGTCGTTGTCGTTCTCGACGAAGGCGACGAGACCGAGATAGGTGCCGGCGGAGTTGGACTCGCAGATGTCGGAGGTCTGGGCGAGGATCTTGTTGGAGTTGCGTACGCCGTGGCGCTCGATGCCGATGCCGATGTCCGGGTCCGGGTCCGACCAGCGCTTGCCCTCGCTGGTGAGGTTCAGGAAGCGGTCCATGGTGAGCCGGTAGTACAGGGGCCGGTCCCCCGAGCCCGGCTGCGCCTCGGCGACCCCCGCGTCCACCAGCGTCTCGGCGTACTGCCGGTAGGTGGCCAGCACGATGGGGCTGACGAACGGGCGGTAGGTGAGCGCCGGATGGTTGGCCCGTGCGCGCTCACGGGTGATCAGGTCTGCGGCGGGCTGGCCCGACGGGAAGACGACGTCGTAGCCCTCGACGTCCTGGACGGCGATCTCGCGGGAGCCCATGTTGGTGATGTGCACGCGGAAGCCGTGCTTCATCAGCAGCCGTTCGACCTCCGGGTCCTGGAAGAAGTCCCGTTTGGAGGCCATCTTGGCCTCGATGGTGACGACCCTCTGCAGGGGCAGCAGCAGGTTCCCCGAGGCCATGAGGAGAACGAGACCGATCAGCGGGACGGGCAACGCGACCGCGAGGGTGCGCAGCAGCCTGCGGCGCGTGGGTCTGATGACGGTTAAGCGGGGCTCTTCCTGCATGGGTCTGTCGACGGACACCAGCACCTCCCCCAGGGTGGGCCAGGATCGTCGGTGACGGGGGTTACGTCTGGCGGTCCTGCGGGCCAACACCGTTTGAACAAAGGGCGACTGACGGCCGAACACTCGCGGCGGGGGGCTGCGTTACGCCCGTGTGGTTTGGCCCGGGCTTCAAGGGCAACCCGGAGGATATGTCCCCTCATTATCGCTCCACCCAGGCCGGGAGGATCATCGCGATCATCGCGGACATCATGGCCTTCATCCTCGGCCTGTGGATCCTGATGTACCTGTTGGACGCGAACCGCGCGAACGACTTCGTGCAGTTCATCCACGAGACGGCCCGCTGGCTGGCGGGCTGGTCCCACGACCTGTTCACCTTCGACGAGGAATGGGCACGCGTCGTCGCGGGCTACGGCCTCGCAGCGGTGGTCTACCTAATGGTGGGCCACGCCGTCGCGAACCGGATCTACCGGCACTGACCGGAAGACGGCTCGACCGGGGGGCGCGCGCGGCCACGGACGGCGCGCCCACCCACCGCTTTGCGCCCCTGTCCAGACGCGGATCTTTCGACACAATCAGATGGTCTGCCAGGAAACGGGGGTCTCGTGGCCAAGTGGTGTGCACCACGGCGGTGTGCGTGAGGACCTCCGGTCGGCGTGTCGTTCTCGTGGAGTACAGCGTGAGCGAGCACGACACCTACGTGTTCGTGGTGACGCCCGAAGGCCACGCTCCGGAGGTCACCAAGTCCCGGGTCACGAAGGCGGTGTTGGAGCGCCTTGCCCAACAGGTCGGCGGGGCGGACACGGCGGAGGTGCTGCGGGATCCGGCACTGGCCACCCTGGTGAGGCCGGCGCTGACCGCCGCGCTTCCGGGTGACCTGCTGTACTTCGTACCCCACAACGTCCTGCACAGGATTCCGCTCCATGCCGTGCAGGTGGACGGCGCACCGGTGATCGACCGGCACCCGGTGGTGACCGTACCCAGCGCCTCGGCGCTGCGCTACTGCCGGGCCAAGCGCAAGGGGCGCCGGCGTTCGGCGCTGATTGTGGCCGATCCGGCCGGGGCGCCCGCGCCCCTCGTTTTCGCGCGTGAGCAGGCACTGGCGATCGCGGAGGAGTTCGATCACTGCCGGCTCGTCTCGGGGCCGGACGCCTCCCGGGAGTCGCTCATCCGGACCCTGAGGGGACAGCAGGACTGGCCGGACATCCTGCACTTCACCGCGCACGGGGTCTACGACCCGCAAGCCCCCATGCAGTCGGGCATCGAGTTGTCGGACGGCCGACTGACCGCGGCCGACATCCTCGGGCTGTCGCTCGACGTCGACCTGGTGACCCTTGGGGCGTGCGAGAGCGGCGTCGGGGCGAGCACCGCGGGCGACGACATGATCGGTCTGGCCTGGTCGCTGTTCTACGCGGGCACCCCGACCGCACTGGTGAGCCTGTGGCGCGTGGACGAACTGTCCACCAGCATGCTGCTCACCCGCTTCTACACCGAGTTGCAGGCGGGGCTGTCGAAGGCGGACGCCCTGCGGGTGGCCCAGATGTGGCTGCGCGGTCTCAGCTCCGCGGACGTGCTCGTCCACGCCGACACGGCCTGCCGACGCCTGGGCGACGAACCGGGCTTCGCGCGCATCGTCAGGGAACACGAGGCGTGGCTGCGCCTCACGTCCGACGACTTCGCGGGCGCCCTCGCCCTCTACCGCGGCCTGGCGGCGGATCCGGCGCTGCCGCACACGGAGCGCGAGCGCCTGGAACTGCTCCAGACGCAGACGGCGTTGCTGTCGCGGAGAGGGACCGGCTCACCTACCGCGGACCGGCATCCGTTCGCCGATCCCCGCTACTGGGCCCCGTTCCTCCTCACCGGCGATTGGGTATGACCGTGGCGGTTCGACGAAACGTGGCCGACGCGATGGCCACCGACTTCCTCTCCGGCACCGAGGCGCCCCTTCTGCGGCTGAGTCTGGCGCGCCGCATGGACGAGTGCGCCGTACTGACCGGCCGGGACGGCGAGCCCGCGGGCCTGGTCGGCCCCACGGGCGCCTGGCCCGCGGTGGTGGTGCCGGACGACCTGGCCGTCGAGGCGCTGCTCACCGACGCGCCCGTTCTGCGCGCCCTGCTGGACGGAGTCCCCGCTGTCGTCGTGACCAGGGGAGGACGGCCCGTCGGAGTCATCGCGGCGGGGACGGTCACCGAGCTGCTCGCGGCAGAGCTGGCGGCGACCGGGCCGGGCAACGTCCTGGGGCTGGAGGTCACGCCCCCGGGCGTGCCCGAGGCGCCCGATCCGTCGGCACCGCTGCGCCTGCGCTGCGGTGTGAGTGTGTGCCGCGCCACCAACTCCTTCCCGCGGTGGCCTCCCGACACCGACGTCGAGTGCTCGGCGGGCGGCCACCTGTTCGTACCGTTCTGGGCCGAGTGAATGGGCGGGCTCGTCGAGACGATCACGGGCCTGCTGGACCGCAGGCAGCTCACCAGCACCTACGCCCCGGTGCTCGGCTTTCTCACCGCTGTCGGCGCGGTCATCGCCTCCGGGGCCGGCTGGTCTCCCGCCCTGCGGGCCTGGCGCGCCCTCGACCCCGCGGCCAAACTCCTCGTACCCCTGGTCGTCCTGGGCGCGGTTGTGCTGCTGGGTCGGCTGGTGGAGGCCCGGCGGCTCGGGCTGGTGCGGCTCCTGGAGGGCTACTGGGACCGGCTGCCGGGCGGCTGCAGTCTGGCCGCGCGGTGCCGCCGGCGGCACAAGGAGCTGCGCGACGCGGCCGGTGAGCAGGACCTGCGCCGGCGGGAGTACCCGTCGGCCGACCGGCATCTGATGCCCACCACCCTGGGCAATGTGCTGCGCGGGGCGGAGATGCACAGCCTCTACCGCTACGACCTCGACGGCGTGTCGGCCTGGCCCCGGCTCTACCCGACACTGCCCGACAGCTTCACACAGCTCTTTGTGGCCGCCGCCGCCGGCCTGGAGACGATGGTGACCGTCAGCGGCCTCGGCGTCGCCTTCGTCGTGGTCGGCGGCACGCTGGCTGTGTTCCTCCTGCCCTGGTACGGGGCGGCTGTCTGCGTACTCGGCGGCGGGGCCGCCGCCTGGGCGGGCTACCGGGGCGCGATCGGCGCCGCACAGGCCTACGGCCAGCTCTACCGGGCCGCGTTCGACGTCCACCGGTGGACGCTCCTGGACACGATGGGTCTGACGCGTCCCACCGGATACGCGCAGGAGCGCCGCCAGTGGCGCGCCCTGACCCGCCTGTGGGTGCTGGGCGCCATCGACACGGACTCCGTCGGCGAGCTCGGCTACACGGCTCCCGCCGCCGGGGCGCACACCCCCGCCCCGATGCCGGCGCTGCCGGTACCCGCGCCCGCGCCGAACACCGTGGTTCCCCTGCGCCTGGGCCCTCGGCTGGCCGCTCTCCTGCTGGCGCTGACGGTGGTGGCCTCGGTCCTGGCGGTACTGCGGCCGGGCGGGGAGCCCCCGTGCCGGGCACGGGCCACCCTGACCGCGTACCACCAGCTCACCGGCAACGATGTGCGTGGACCGAACTGCACGATGCTGCTGGGGCGTTATCTGCTGCGTCCCGTCCAGGCGCACAAAGCGGTGGCCTCCGATGCCCTGGGACCCCGGCTTCCCCCTGCCGCGCTGGCGGGGGGCGAGGTGGTCCTGACCGTGAAGCCCGCCTCGGCCCCTCCCCCGGCCGTCCGGCGCGGCGCCACGGTCTCGGCGCTGGTCGTACCCTCACGCGGGGCCACCCGCGTCGTCGAGGGGCTGACCGTCCTGGACGTGCTCGACCGCGGCCGCGGCGTCGTACTGGCCGGCACGCTCGCCACACTGCGTGACGTCATGTCGGCCCGGCCCAAGGGCGAGGTTCACCTGCTGCTCGCGCCCGGCTGATCCATGCCGCTCGCCTCGCGCAGCAGAGCCCGGATCTCCGGGAAGCCGATCGGGGTGCCGCGCCGCAACTGGAGGTACTCGGCGCCCGCGTCCCCGGTGGCTTCGATCTCGTCCTGAACCGCGCGGAGCCGGTACTCGGCCCGCCGCACCCCGGCCAGCGCGTCGGCGTCCTCCGCGGCGGTACCGCCGATCGACACCAACGCCGCGCGCCGGGACCGCAGTTCGTCCAGTGCCTTCCGTTCGCGGCGGGCCAGCGGCTCCAGCTCACCCGACACGGGAATGGTCAGGGTCTCGCCCAGCACGTCCAGCAGGGCGCGGGAACGCGAGCGCTCCACCACCTCCAGCGCCCTGGCCTCCGCGTCCGGCGGCGGCCAGTCCACGTCCTGCCACCCTTCCAGCAGGAGCGCGACGATGGCGGCGTACCGCTGCTGCTGGGTGAAGGTCGCTGCGCTCTTCCGCTGCGGCTCGAGCGTCTGCTGGCGGGCCAGCTCGGCCACCTCCGCGGCGTCCGTCATCTCCTGGTACAGCGCGGACCACCGCTGTCCCTCCAGCTCCAGGTCCATGACGAAGTCACTCGCGGTCGTGTACGCCATGAAGTCGCCGTAGCGCAGCGCTTCCGCCTGGGCCCGCACGGCCAGGTACCGGGCGTGCTCCTCCCGTCCCGCGGCGGCGGAGTTCTTGGCTCCCTCCAGCAGATCGTCGGTCCGGCGCACGGCCCGGGCCATGCCCCCGTAGCCCTCACCCGTGCCCTGCTTCAGGATCACGCCGTGGGTCGCCATTTCGTCGAGCATGCGCAGCGACTCGGTCAGGACGTTCTGCGTGCTCCTCGTCATCAGTTGAGGGATACCGTCGGGTGCCTCCGCGCACAACACCCGGACGTCCCCGGTGTAGTCCTCACGCACCACCTGCTTCGCCTGCCTGCGCAGGTTCACGCGCCCGTCCGGCCCGTGATCACGAACGGCGCGCATGATCTCCGCTATCGTCCCGGCCAGCCTGCGGACGATACGGACCAGACGTTCGTCGTCCCTGACGGCCTCCAGCCCTTCCAGGGCGTCGGCCGGGACGAAGAAGGCCGCCCCCAGTTCGACGTGACCCCATATCCGGCAGAGCGCCGCCGAGTTCGTCATCTCCGCTTCGGCGTAGTGGTCCGCGGCGGCGAAGTAGTGCGATGCCGCGTCCTCCCGTTCGTGGAGGCGCTGGGCGAGGGTCGCGCTCACCTGGTGGACCATCGCACGCGCGAACAGAACGTCCCGGTCGGCCGAGGGCTGCCCGCCCCCGTCGGGAGTGCGCATCTCGTCGAGGGTGTCCAGCGCCATCCGTGCGAGGTGGAGCAGGCGCTCTGACTGGTCCAGCGTCAGGGGGTGGCGGACCCGAATGGGCATCCTGCCGTTCAGATCGCTGAACATGACGGCCGACTGCGCGACGGTGGTGAGCCCCAGGATCAGCGAGGTGTCGATCCCGCCGGTCCGGCCCACGGCACGCTGCCGCACCCAGTGCCTCACCTCCGCCTCCGCGATGACGCCAGGTGTCCTGCGCAGGGCATGGGCGTCGGCGAGAGCACCGTATATATCGTGCTCGGCGGCGGTCCTGCACGCCCACATGATCAGTGCGATCACCGCGATCCCGCAGGCCGCCAGGCTCAGGGACCGGTCCGGGTGCCGGAATCCTGCGATCAGCAAGGCCGGGATGCCGTCCGCGCACAGAATCCTGGCCGGAAACAGGAGCAGGCCGGACAGGCACGCGGCCAGCGCCTTGCCCCCTCCGCTCTGAGTCCACATGAGCGGCCGCAGGTTGCTCATGCCGACGACGACGGTGAACAGGAGGGGAAGCCCCAGGGCGACGGGGCCGGGCAGCCCGCTCCACAGGCCCGCCAGCCACTCGCCGACGGGACTGACCGTCACAAGGACGGCGACCAGGACGTAGATGTCGATCCGGCGCCGCATGCGTTGCCGGGCGGGCAGCGTGCGCCGAAGGATCAGTCGGTGCTGCCCGTACAGGTGCAACGAGACGGTGGCCGCGCATGCCAGCCGCGGCCACCAGACACCGTCCTGCCCGTCCGGCAGCGGGACGACCAGTGCGAACCAGGTCGGCATCAGGACGGTCATCAGGAAACCGATCCGGCTGAGGCGTTCCGTCGACCGCAGCGCCGCATACAGGGATTCGGGATCGTTCGCCGGCTTTCCGGCTGGCCTGCTCATTTCCCCATCATGGGAATCGGCCGTGGCCCCCGAACAGGGCGCGCTGCGGCAGTGTGCCGCGCATCCGGGAGCGCGCCCGGCTCAATGTGGAACACCCGTGCCGGGGGAGGCGGAAGAGCAGCGGCGTTCTAACAGCACTCCGCGTCGAGCCCGCAAGGCAGGCGCTCCCCACCGAACACCGCACACGTCGGCTCGTCACCCCCCAGCGCCGCCACAGCCAGCAGCAGCGACCCCGCGGTCCACGTGGTCAGTTCCTCCGGCCAGATCGCGCCGTCCTGGAAGACGTACCCCGTCCAGTACAGGCCGGTCCGCTGATCGCGCAGGTGCTGGATCGACTGGAGGATCTCCAGGGCGCGGTCGGACTCGCCCATCGCCCAGAGGGCCAGGGCGAGTTCGGCCGACTCGCCGCCGGTCACCCACGGGTTGGGGACCACGCAGCGGACCCCGAGACCCGGGACCACGAAACGGTCCCAGCCCTCCCCTATGCGGGACTTGGCCTCAGGGCCCGTCAACGCCCCGCCCAGCACCGGGTAGTACCAGTCCATCGAGTAGCGGTCCTTGTTCAGGAACCGCTCGGGGTGGCGCCGTATCGCGTGCCGCAGTGCGCCCGCCGCCAACTCCCAGTCCGGCTGCGGCTCTTCGCGCTGTTCGGCGATGGCCAGGGCGCAGCGCAGGGCGTGGTGGATGGAGGAGGAGCCGGTGAGGAGCGCGTCGGCGGTGCGCGTGCCGTCGTCGTCCTGCCGCCAGCCGATCTGTCCGCCGGCCTGCTGAAGGCCCAGCACGAACTCCACGGCCGCGTACACCGTAGGCCACATGCGGTCCAGGAACGCGTCGTCGCCCGTGGAGAGGTAGTGGTGCCAGACGCCCACGGCCACGTACGCGACGAAGTTCGTCTCCCGGCTGCGGTCCGTGACGTCGTCCGGGTCGCCGTCGGCGTACGCCGCGTACCAGGAACCGTCGTCGTTCTGGTGCCGGCGCAGCCAGTCGTACGCCCGCTCGGCGGCGTCGTGCTCGCCCGCGGCGTCCAGGGCCATGGCGGCCTCGGTGTGGTCCCACGGGTCGAGGTGGTGTCCGCGGAACCACGGGATGGCGCCGTCGTCCCGTTGCACGGCGAGGATGCCGCGGACGGTCTCGGCGGCCTCCTGCGCGGTGAGGACCCCGGGCAGGACGAGGTGTTCTGTCCGGGGGGTGGTCACCGGGCGTCCGCCTCGGTCTTCCCGGAGAGCTCGGTCTCCCCGGAGAGGCCGGGCAGGTGCGGCTTGGTCGCGTACGCCACGAAGCTCTTGCCGATCAGCGGGTTCAGCGCCTGTTCGGCGACCCGGGTGGCCAGCGGTTTCTTCATGATGTCCCAGACGAGCAGCTTGTGGTATGCCCGCACCGGCAGCGCCTTGTCGTTGTCGACGCCGAACGCGCACTTCAGCCACCAGTAGGGCGAGTGCAGGGCGTGGGCGTGGTGGGTGCCGTAGGGCTTCAGGCCGGCCTCGCGCATCTTCGCCAGCAGAGCGTCCGCCTTGTAGATGCGGATGTGGCCGCCCTCGACCTCGTGGTACGCGTCGGAGAGCGTCCAGCAGACCTTCTCGGGTCCGTAGCGCGGGACGGTGACGGCTATGCGGCCGCCCGGCTTCAGGACGCGGACCATCTCCGCGAGGACGCCCTTGTCGTCGGGGATGTGCTCCATGACCTCGGAGATGATCACGACGTCGAAGGACTCGTCGGGGAAGGGGAGCGCGAGGGCGTCGCCCTCCATGGCTGTCGCGGTGGCGCCCTCCGGGGCCTCGCCCGCCTCCTTCATCGCCGCGAACCACTTCGCGACCTCGCGGATCTCCTCGCCGTTCTGGTCGAGCGCCACCACCTGGGCGCCCCGCCGGTAGCACTCGAAGGCGTGCCGTCCCGCTCCGCAGCCGAGGTCCAGGACACGGTCCCCCGGGGCGAGCGGGAACCGGGAGAAGTCGACGGTCAGCACGTGGCCCTGCTTTCGGGATTGGATTCAACTACTTCAACTGCTGCGGATGCTGCGGCTGTTGACGCGGTCCCGGCCGCCCCGGCGGCCTTGTGGGCCCCCGTGGCTCCGCCGGCCGGTGCTCCCGCCGCGGACACGTCCCGGTCCGCCGCCCGGGCGATGGCCTCCCGGTAGTGGGCCACCGTGCCCTCCGCCGCCCTGGCCCAGGTGAAGCGGGACAGCACGCGCTCCCGGCCGGCCGCGCCGAGGCGTGCGCGCAGTTCCGGGTCGCCCAGCACCCTGCTCAGCCCGGCGGCCAGCGCCCCCGCGTCGCCGGGCGGCACCGCGAGGCACGTCTCGCCGTCGGGACCGGCGACCTCCGGGATCGCCCCGCCGGTGGTGGCGACCAGCGGCGTGCCCGTGGCCATCGCCTCGGCGGCCGGCAGCGAGAACCCCTCGTACAGCGACGGCACGCACGCCACCTCGGCCGACCGCACGAGGTCGACCAGTTCGGCGTCGGAGATGCCCTTCACGAACTCGACGGCGCCTTCGAGGCCGTACCGCTCGATGGCCTGCGCGACGGGCCCGTCCTCGGCGCGCTTGCCGACGACGACGAGGTGCGCGCGGGGGTGTTCGGTCCGCACTTTCGCCAGCGCCTCGACGAGGAAGACCAGACCCTTGAGGGGGACGTCCGCGCTGGAGGTGGTGACGATCCGGCCGGGCACCTGCGGTATCGACGGGTCGGGTGAGAAGAGGTCCGTGTCGGCGCCGATGTGGACGACGTGGATACGGGACGCGTCGACACGCAGATGGTCGACGATCTCCTGGCGGGACGTGCCCGAGACGGTGAGCACGGAGGGCAGGCGGCGCGAGACCCGCTTCTGCATGCGGGTGAAGCCGTACCAGCGCCGCACCGAGGCGCGGCGCTTGAAGCCCTCGGCCGCGTCCAGCTCCAACTGCCGGTCCACGGTGATGGGGTGGTGGATGGTGGTGACGAGCGGGGCGCCGACGTCACCCAACAGTCCGTACCCGAGTGTCTGGTTGTCGTGCACGACGTCGAACTCGCCGCGCCGGGCGCGCAGATGGCGGCGGGCGCGCAGGGAGAAGGTCAGCGGCTCGGGGAAACCGCCGGTCCACATCGTGGCGACCTCGAGGGCGTCGATCCAGTCGCGGTACTCGTCCCGCTTGGGGGTGCGAAAGGGGTCGGGGTGGCGGTACAGGTCGAGGCTGGGCAGCTCGGTGAGGGAGAGCGCGCCGGGGCCGTCGGCCGGGGTCTCGTCGAGCACGTCGAGCACGGGGTACGGCTGGGCCCCGATGACCTCGACGCGGTGGCCGAGCCGGGCGAGCTCGCGCGAGAGGTGCCGTACGTAGACGCCCTGTCCCCCGCAGAACGGGTTCCCTTTATAGGTGAGGAGCGCGATGCTGAGCGGTCGCATGCCGTCGGCAGCGGGGCCCTCGTGGGGACCCGCCTCCCTGGCCTCAGCGGTCACTCTGGGCCCCCTTCTCCCCGCACTTTCCCGCGAGGGTACGCCGGGACGGTAATCTAGAACAAGTTTCAGAGTTGATCGTTCAAGAGGCTTCGAATCTACCGGCAGGTAGCCCCGTCGTGGGCCGTGGATCAGGTGATTCACACCACGACGGGGTGGCGGGAATCACGCACTCCACCGATTCGCGCGGCACCCGGATGCCCTGCCATGCTGACTCGTCGTTCCCTCTCGCGAACCGCCGAACTGTCACGGAACGGGACCCATGCCTTCGGAAGCCAAGGTGGAAGCCAGTATCGCGCGATCAGCGGCGCAGCCCGACACCCCCGCCCTCACCGAGCGGCAGGAGGCGCGCCGGCGCCGCATCCTGCACGCGAGCGCGCAGTTGGCGAGCCGGGGCGGGTTCGACGCGGTGCAGATGCGCGAGGTCGCGGAGTCCTCCCAGGTGGCGCTCGGCACGCTGTACCGCTACTTCCCCTCCAAGGTCCATCTGCTGGTCGCCACGATGCAGAGCCAGCTGGAGCACATGCACGGCACGCTGCGGAAGAAGCCGCCGTCGGGCGAGACGGCGGCGGAGCGGGTGGCGGAGACCCTGATGCGCGCCTTCCGCGCCCTGCAGCGCGAGCCGCACCTGGCCGACGCCATGGTCCGCGCCCTGACGTTCGCGGACCGCAGCGTCAGCCCGGAGGTCGACCAGGTCTCCCGCCAGACCACGGCGATCATCCTCGACGCGATGGGCCTGGAGAACCCCACGCCCGACCAGCTCTCCGCCGTCCGCGTCATCGAACACACCTGGCACTCGGCCCTCATCACCTGGCTCTCGGGGCGCGCGTCCATCGCCCAGGTGAAGATCGACATCGAGACGGTGTGCCGGTTGATCGACCTGACGTCACCCCGCGACTGACGGACGTCTCACTCCTCTCACCGCTCTCACACCTCTTACTCCTCGGGCGGAAACACCGCCTCCCCGCTCCCCAGCAACGTGATCATGATGGCCTCCACCGGGCAGCTCTCCGCCGCCTCCAGGACCCTCTCGTTGGCGTCGGTGTCGGGGGCGGCGGGGTGGGACTGGCGGCCCGTGTCGAGGTGAAAGCCGTTCGGGGCGTGGTGCACGCACTGGGCCGAGCCGATGCACAGGGAGCGGTCGACCTCGACGTGCCAGCGGTCGCCCATCCTCACCCCTCCCAGCCGGCGGGCAGGTGGATCATCTTGTGCTCGAAGTACTCGCCGTACCCCTCGGGCCCGAACTCCCTCCCGAGCCCCGAGTTCTTGTAGCCGCCGAACGGGCCGAGCATGTCGAGGCTGAAGGTGTTGACCGAGTACGTGCCGGTGCGGACCTGACGAGCGACCTCGATGCCGCGTTCGGTGTCCGCGGTCCACACGCTGCCGGACAGGCCGTACTCGGAGTCGTTCGCGATCTTCACGGCCTCGGCCTCGTCGCCGTACGGGATGAGGCAGATGACCGGGCCGAAGATCTCCTCGCGGGCGATGCGCATGGAGTTGTCGACGTCGCCGAAGAGGGTCGGCTCGACGTACCAGCCCTGGTCGAAACCGGCCGGACGCCCGCCACCGGTGAGGAGTTTGGCGCCCTCCTCCTGGCCGACGCGGATGTAGTCGAGGGAGCGTTGCTGCTGGCGGCGTGCGACCAGCGGTCCGAGTTCCGTCGTGGGGTCGAGCGGGTCGCCGATCTTGAGCGCGCTCGCGACGGCGGCGAAGGCCTCGGCGAACTCGTCGTAGCGGGTGCGCGGGACGAGGATGCGGGTCTGGGCCACGCACGCCTGGCCGTTGATCATCCAGGCGAAGGGGGCGATACCGGCGACGGCGGTCTGCGCGTCGGCGTCCGGCAGGATCACCGCCGCCGACTTGCCGCCCAGTTCGAGGGTGACGCGGGTCAGGTTGCGCGCGCAGACCTCCATGACCCGCTTTCCGGCGGCGACCGACCCCGTGAAGGACACCTTGTCCACGCCCTCGTGCCCCACCAGGTACTCGCTGACCTCCCGGTCGGCGGGCAGGATCGACAGCACGCCCTCGGGCAGTCCGGCCTCGGCTGCGATCTCCGCCAGCAGGTAGGCGTCCAGCGGGGTCTCGGGCGACACCTTCAGTACGGCGGTGCAGCCCGCGAGCAGGGCGGGCGCGAGCTTGGCGGCGGCGGTGAACTGCGGCACGTTCCACGGCACGACGGCCGCGACCACCCCGACGGGCTCCCGCCGCACCAGCAGCTTGCCGAGCACACCGTCGCGCTTCTCCTCGTAGGTGAAGCCGCGCGCGGTCGTGATGGCCGTGTCCCACACCATCATCGAGGCGAGCGCCTGCACCATGATCGACGAGGTGTACGGGGTGCCGTTCTCGGAGGAGATCACCCGCGCGATCTCCTCGTGGCGGACCGCTATCGCGTCCTTGATCCTGGTCACCACCTCGATGCGCTCGTCGAGCGTGGTGCGCGGCCACGGGCCCTCGTCGAACGCCCGGCGCGCGGCGGCCACCGCCCGGTCCACGTCCGCCCGCGAGGCGTGCGGCACTCGTCCGATGACCTCCTCGGTGTGCGGCGAGACCACCTCGATGACGTCCTCGCCGAGGGGGTCGGTCAACTCCCCGCCGATGAACAGCTGTCCGTGTTCCACGAGCTCGGCCATGGTCGACTGCCTCCCCGGGTACGTACGCTCCGCGTCCCTGTTCTCTGACGATCCATCAGATAGGGGAACTGATACCAGTTCCAGTGGGAGGAGTCCACGGATGGGACAAGCACGCGGATGGTCGACTCGGGCTCTCATCGAAACATGTTCTAGTTATAGTTGCTCGGGACACGGCGATTGGGGAGCCCATGGCGGCCAGCACGCAAGTGACCGATCACGGCGGGGGCGTGTGGGGCATCCAGGTGCCCATCCCGGACAACCCCCTCGGACACACGCTCGTGTACGTCGTCGACACCGACCGCGGCCCGGTCCTGATCGACGCCGGCTGGGACGACCCGTCCTCCTGGGACACGCTCACCGAGGGCCTGAGCGCCTGCGGTACGTCCGTCGGCGATCTGTTCGGCGTGGTCGTCACCCACCACCACCCCGACCACCACGGCCTGTCGGGGCGGGTGCGCGAGGCCTCCGGCGCCTGGGTGGCGATGCACGAGGCCGACCTCGCGATCGTCCGCAGGACCCGCGAGACCCGGCCGGGCCGCTGGTTCACGTACATGACGGCCAAGCTCACGGCGGCGGGCGCCCCCGAGGAGCACGTGGCGCCCCTGCGCACGGCCCAGCCGCGCACCCTGCCCGGCCTCTCCCCCGCCCTCCCCGACCGCGAGATCGTCCCCGGCGAGTTCCTCGACCTCCCCGGCCGCCGCCTGCGCGCCATCTGGACCCCGGGCCACACCCCCGGCCACGTCTGCCTCCACCTGGAGGAGTCACACCCGGCCCAACTGCCCGGCCACGGCCGCCTGTTCTCCGGCGACCACCTGCTCCCGGAGATCTCCCCGCACATCGGCCTGTACGAGGACCCCGACGACGTCACCGTCACCGATCCCCTCGGCGACTACCTCGACTCCCTCGAACGGATCGGCCGCCTCGCCCCCGCCGAGATCCTCCCGGCCCACCAGTACGCCTTCACCGACGCCGCGTCCCGCGTGGGCGAGTTGCTCTCCCACCACGAGACCCGCCTCACCGACCTCGAGACCCTCCTGGCCCGGCCCCTCACTCCGTGGCAGCTCGCCGAACGCATGGAGTGGAACCGGCCGTGGGCCGACATCCCCTACGGATCCAGGAACATCGCGATCGCCGAGGCCGAGTCCCACCTGCGCCGCCTGGTCAAACTGGGCCGCGCCGAGGCGGTACCGGGGAGCGATCCGGTGACGTACGTCGCCGTGTAAACCGGTCGTGACCAGGGGCCGTTACTGGTACCAAGGGTCATGGACCCCCTGGAGCAACTCCTCGCCGAACGCGCCTGCGAGCGCCTCGTCCTCGACTTCGTCCACCGTCTGGATCTCGGTGAACCGGGCTCCGTCGCCGAGTTGTTCACCGAGGACGGCTGGTGGGAGTGGCCACCTCCGGGGGACGGGCGGCGGTCCGAGGGACGGGCGGCACTGCGGCGGTACTTCGGCTCCCGGCCGGCGGACAAGCTCTCGCGGCGGACCATGTCCAACATCCGGGTCACCGTGAGCTCGGCGGACACGGCCGAGGCCACGTCGTACTTCACGACATACCGAGTCGAAGGCTGGACGGGCGGCATGGTGCCGGCGGGCCCACCCGTCCAGGTCGGCGACTACGAGGACACCTTCCGCCGTGAAGACGGACAGTGGCTGCTCACCTCCCGCACCCTGCACCTCCCCTTCGGCGGCCCCACGCCCCGTCAGTGAGCCAGCGCGCGGATCAACTCCTCGGCGTCGCCCAGGAGTCGGACCTCCCGCTCGCTCATCGTCACGTTGGCGGCACGACGTCTCCTCGCCTCCGTCAGGCCCTGCTCCGTGAGCGCGGACTCCTCGCCCTGATCGGCGAGGAGCGCGGCGAGGATCTCCTGTGCCGCCTCGGCGAGCGGTTCACCGGCGACGGCGACCTGGTCGAGGATCACCGCCGACATGCCCCAGTCGAGACCGGGCGGGCCCTCCTCGGCGTTGGCCCAGTCGATGACCCTCGGGCCGCCGGGCGTGACGATCACGTTCTCCGGGTGGAGGTCCAGGTGCAGGACGCGGGTGACGGGGCCGGTGAGGCCGGTGGGGCCGGTGGAGGTGCGCGGCGGCAGCGCGTGCAGGTCCCGCAGCAGCCGGGCCAGCGTCCGGCCGCCCTCGGCGGGGGTGAGCAGACCCACGCCGAACGCCTCCAGCATGGTCGGACCGGACAGCCGCTCCACCACCATGTCGATACCGTCCGCGGCCCGTACGGCCGGCACCGGGTAGCCATACCCGCGCACGTGCTCCATCACCGCCGCCTCGGCCACGGCGTCCCCGTAGCCGTCCCCGTAGCCGTCCCCGTAGCCGTCCCGGTACCGCCGCAGCACCCACCGCTCGTCGCCCACGAGTTCGTACACGTCGGCCGTACGGCCCGAGCCGAGCAGTCTCCCCGTCCGCATGGGGCGAACCTAGCTCGGCCCGGGCCACCCGGCAGCCGCCCCACAGGCGTGTCGTTACGGGCCGGTAGAGTTGTCAGGTCGTCATCACGCCCGTACGGGGGGAAGCCGGTGCAAATCCGGCGCTGACCCTTCCCCAGTTCTCGGCTTCGCTCGAACCGGGGAGACCCCTATCGTGAACCGGCCCGGCCGAGGGTCGGTGAGCCGGATCGCCCCGTGCGGACGTGACCGGCTCGCGTCACCGGCAACCGGTCGGTGACGGCACCGTCGAGGCATACGGAGCCGAGCCGCCCGGCTGTGCCGTGCTGTCCGGCTCCCCGCAGGGGGAGATCCGCCGATCATGAACGTTCGCCGCAGCGCCGCGCTGCTGGCCGCCACAGCCGTGGCCGTCCTCGGCACCGGCTCCGCACCCGTCGCCCTCGCCGACGACGCCTCGCCCGCGCCCGCCCCGTCCCAGGGGGTCCCCAGCGGTCTGTACGGCTCAGCCGACCCCACGTACGACGGTGTCTGGCGCCAGTCCCTCACCCTGCTCGCCCAGGACACGGTGGGCGTGAAGCCCGCGGCGAAGGCGGTGGACTGGCTGGTGGGGCAGCAGTGCGACAGCGGGGCGTTCGCGGCCTACCGTGCCGACGCCCCCGCGAAGTGCGCTGCCAAGACAGCGGTCGACACCAACAGCACCGCGGTGGCCGTCCAGGCCCTCGCCGCGCTCGGCGGGCACGACAGCGAGGTCGGCCGGGCCGTGCGCTGGCTGAAGGGCGTACAGAACAAGGACGGGGGGTGGGGGTACCAGCCCGGCGGCGCCAGCGACGCGAACTCCACCTCCGTCGTGATCGGCGCCTTCGTGGCCGCCGGTGAGAAGCCCGAGGACCAGAGGAAGGGCGAGCACTCCCCGTACGAGGCCCTGCGCGGCCTGTCCGTGCCGTGCGACGAGGACGGCGGCGGCGCCTTCGCCTTCCAGCCCGACAAGAAGGGCGGGCTCGCCGCGAACGCCGACGCCACGGCTGCCGGAGTGCTCGGCGCGCTCGGCCAGGGTTTCGTGGCGAGGGCCGGTGCGGCGGACGGCCGTGCGGCCACCGAGTGCGCCGGCGGTGACGACTTCTCACCCGAGGACGCGGCCCGCAATGGCGCCCTTTACCTGAGCAAGGCCCTCGCCGAGGACGGTTACCTGAAGTCCTCCCTCGCGGGCGCCGAGGACCAGCCCGACCACGGCACCACGGCCGACGCGGTCGTCGCACTCGCCGCCGCCGGCCGGAAGGACAGCACCGCGAAGCCCCTGGCCTGGCTGGAGAAGAACTCCGGCACCTGGGCGGCCAAGGCGGGCCCGGCCGCGTACGCCCAGCTCATCCTCGCCGCCCACGCCACCGGCACCGACCCGCGCGACTTCGGCGGCGCCGACCTCGTCGAGCGGCTGAACGCGACCGGTCCGGCCGCCGACGTGATCGACCACGCCACCGCGGTCGCGAGGGACGACGCGGACGAGAAGGGACAGGACGACGACTCGGTGTTCGGTGTGTGGTGGGTCGTCGGGACCTGCCTGGTCGCCGGCATCGGTGTCGGGTTCCTGCTCAGCGGCCGTAGGAAGAGGCAGCAGCCGTGACCCGCCGTCGTGTGTCCGCCGCGACGCTCGTGGCCCTGGCACTCGTCCTCCTGGTTCTCTCAGGCGCCGGCCCGGCGCAGGCCGCCTCCTACCGTTACTGGTCGTTCTGGGAGCGGGACGGCGGCGGCCCGGCCTGGACGTACGCCACGCAGGGCCCCTCGACCACCCGCCCCTCCGACGGTGAGGTGCAGGGCTTCCGCTTCGCGGTCAGCGAGGACTCGAAGGACTCGGCCCGGCCGCGCCGTGCCCCGGACTTCGCCTCCCTCTGCGCCCGGACGCCCGCGCGCGAGGGCCACAAGCGCGTGGGCCTCGTCATCGACTTCGGTACGGCGGCGGACGCGCCCTCCGGTGAGACGCCCCCGGCGCCACGCACGGCCTGCGCCCGCGTACCCGAGGACGCCACGGCCGCCGACGCCCTGGCCGCGGTGGCGAAACCGCTGCGCTACGACACGAACGCCCTGCTGTGCGGCATCGCGGGCTACCCGGAGAAGGGCTGCGGCGAGCCGGTGTCGGACACCGGGGCGGGCGCGCCGCCGGGGGACGCGGGCACGGAGGCTCCCAAGGTCCCGGGGGCCCCTGGTGAAGAGGGCCCGTCGCTCGGCCTGTTCGCGGGTGTCGGTGTCGTGGCGCTCCTGGGCGCGGCGGCGGTGTGGCAGGCGCGCCGCCGCAGGGGCTGAGCGTGATGCGGACGTCCCGGCGGGCCACCCCGCACCCCGGCGCCTGGTGGGTCTGGGCCCTGGGCCTGGCCACCGCCGCCTCCCGCACCACCAATCCCCTCCTACTCACCCTCCTCGTCGCGGTGGCGGGTTACGTGGTGGCCACCCATCGCACGGACGCCCCCTGGTCCCGCTCGTACAGCGCCTTCGTCAAGCTCGCCCTGGCCGTCCTCCTCTTCCGTCTCGCCTTCGCCACCGTCCTCGGTTCGCCGGTCCCCGGCAGCCACACGGTCCTCACGCTCCCCGAACTCCCGCTGCCCCACTGGGCACAGGGCGTCCGCGTCGGCGGCCGGGTCACCGCCGAAGGTCTGGTCTTCGCGCTGTACGACGGCCTGAAGCTGGCCGCGCTGCTCGTCTGCGTGGGCGCGGCGAACGCCCTGGCGAACCCGGCGCGGCTGCTGAAGTCGTTGCCGGCCGCGCTGTACGAGGTGGGTGTGGCCGTGGTCGTGGCGATGACGTTCGCACCGCATCTCGTCGCGGACGTGCGGCGGCTGCGGGCGGCCCGGCGGCTGCGGGGGCGCCCGGACCGGGGGCTGCGCGGGCTGGCGCAGGTCGTGCTGCCGGTGCTGGAGGGCGCGTTGGAGCGTTCGGTGGCTCTCTCGGCGGCGATGGACGCGCGCGGGTACGGCCGTACCGCCGAGGTGGTGCCGGCCGTGCGCCGCACCACGGCCGCGCTCACGCTGGGCGGTCTGCTCGGCGTCTGCGCGGGAACGTACGGCGTGCTCACCGCCGAGGGCGGGAGCTACGGTCTGCCCGTCCTGCTGGCGGGGCTCGCCGTGGCGCTGGCCGGGCTGTGGCTGGGCGGCCGCCGCTCGCCGCGCACCCGCTACCGGCCCGACGCGTGGGGTGCGCGGGCGTGGCTGGTGTCCGCCTCCGGGGTCGCGGTGGCGGCGCTGCTGGTCACCGCCTCCGTGTACGAACCGTCCGCGCTGCACCCCGGTGTCGTCCCCCTGACGGCGCCGTCGCTCCCGCTGTGGCCCGCGGGGGCGGTCCTGCTCGGCCTGCTGCCCGCGTTCACGGTGCCGGCCCCGCTGAAGGGCCCGCTCCAGGGCCCCTTGAAGCCGCCCCCGCCCCCGACTCCGACCCCGACCCCGACGCCGACGCCCGAGGAACCCGCATGATCCGCTTCGAGGATGTCTCCGTGACGTACGAGGGAGCGGCCGAACCCGCCGTCAGGGGCGTGGACTTCGAGGTTCCCGAGGGCGAACTCGTCCTGATGGCCGGTCCGTCGGGGGTCGGAAAGTCGACCGTGCTGGGCGCGGTGAGCGGTCTCGTGCCGCACTTCACGGGCGGTACGCTGCGGGGCCGCGTCAGCGTTGCGGGCCGCGACACCCGTACCCACAAGCCGCGCGAACTCGCCGACGTGGTGGGCACGGTGGGCCAGGACCCCCTCTCCCACTTCGTGACCGACACGGTCGAGGACGAACTCGCCTACGGCATGGAGTCGCTGGGCCTCGCCCCGGACGTGATGCGCAGGCGGGTGGAGGAGACCCTGGACCTCCTCGGTCTGGCCGGTCTGCGCGACCGCCCCCTCGCCTCCCTCTCCGGCGGCCAGCAGCAGCGCGTCGCGATCGGCTCGGTCCTCACCCCGCACCCCCGGGTCCTGGTCCTCGACGAGCCGACCTCGGCGCTGGACCCGGCCGCCGCCGAGGAGGTACTGGCCGTCCTCCAGCGGCTCGTCCACGACCTGGGGACGACCGTGCTGATGGCCGAGCACCGTCTGGAGCGTGTCATCCAGTACGCGGACATGGTGGCCCTGCTGCCCGCTCGGGGCGCCCCGCCGGTGCTGGGCACGCCGGCCGAGGTGATGGCCGTGTCCGAGGTGTACCCGCCGGTGGTGGGGCTGGGGCGGCTGGCGGGGTGGGCGCCGCTGCCGCTGACCGTACGGGACGCGCGGCGGCGGGCGGGCGCGCTGCGGGAGCGGCTCGGTGGTGCGGCGGCGTCGGGCGTCGAGAGCGCGGGGGCGGCCAACGCGGGGGCGGCCGGCACGGTGCCGGACCCCGTCACGGCTCCGGCTGCCTCCAAGCTGTCCCGCCGCCCCCGCCTCTTCCGCGGGCGCGCACGGACCCCGGATGCGGCCCCGGCTCCCGCCCGCACGGCGGAGGTCGGTGCCCTGACCGTCCACCGGGGCCGCGTCCAGGCCCTCTACCGCGTCGATCTCACCGTCTCCCCCGGCGAGACGATCGCTCTGATGGGCCGTAACGGAGCCGGAAAGTCCACGCTGCTCGGCGCGCTGGTGGGCCTGGTGGAGCCGTCCGCCGGAACCGTGCGCGTGGGTGGTGCGGTCCCTAGTCGCACACTCCCGCGCGACCTCGTCCGCCGCGTCGGCCTCGTACCGCAGGAACCCCGGGACCTGCTGTACGCCGACACGGTGGCCGCCGAGTGCGCGGCGGCCGACCGGGACGCGGGCGCCGCCGCGGGCACGTGCCGGACGCTGGTGGCCGAGCTGCTTCCGGGCATCGGCGACGACACGCACCCGCGGGACCTGTCGGAGGGCGGGCGTCTCACCCTCGCCCTGGCGGTGGTCCTGACGGCCCGTCCGCCCCTGCTCCTGCTCGACGAGCCGACCCGTGGCCTGGACTACGCGGCGAAGGCCCGCCTGGTCGGTGTGCTGCGCGCCCTGGCGGCCGAGGGGCACTCCATCGTGCTGGCCACGCACGACGTGGAGCTGGCCGCCGAGCTCGCCCACCGGGTGGTGCTGCTGGCCGAGGGCGAGGTGATCGCCGACGGCCCCGCGGCGGACGTGGTGGTCGCCTCGCCGTCCTTCGCGCCGCAGGTCGCCAAGGTCCTGGCGCCGCAGAAGTGGCTGACGGTCGCCCAGGTACGGAGCGCTCTGCGCGACCCGTACGCGCAGCCGGCCGATCACGCCGCGGCGGAGGACCCGGCATGAGTGCCCGCCCGGTCCGCCCGGTCCGCCCGGTCCGCCTGGGCCCCCGCTCCCTGGCCGCCCTGGCCCTGGTCAGCGCGGTGGGTGTCGTGGGCTTCGGCTGGCCCTTCCTCGCGCCGCCCGACTCGGGGCTGAACGCCCACGCGCAGGACGCCCCCTGGCTCTTCGCGGGCCTGCTGGTCCTGCTGGTGGCCGTCGTCGCCGCGACGATCTCGGAGTCGGGGCTGGGCCCGAAGGCGGTGGCCATGCTCGGGGTGCTGGCCGCGGCGGGGGCGGCGCTGCGGCCGCTCGGGGCCGGGACCGCCGGGATCGAGCCGATGTTCTTCCTGATGGTGCTCAGCGGCCGTGTCCTCGGCCCGGGTTTCGGCTTCGTCCTCGGGTCGGTGACGATGTTCGCGTCCGCGCTGCTCACGGGCGGGGTGGGCCCCTGGATGCCGTTCCAGATGCTGGCCATGGGCTGGTTCACGATGGGCGCGGGGCTGCTGCCGGGGCCGGGGCGCCTCCGCGGCCGGTCCGAGCTCGTCCTCCTCTCCGCGTACGGCTTCCTGGCGGCCTTCGCCTACGGCACCGTGATGAACCTCGCGGGCTGGCCCTTCCTCCACCAACTGGCGTCCTCCGTCGCCTTTGCCCCGGACGCGGGCCTCGGCACCAACCTGGCCCGTTTCCTCGCCTACTGCCTGGCCACGTCCCTCGGTTGGGACCTGGGCCGGGCCGCCGTCACCGTCGTCCTCACCCTCACGCTCGGCGCACCCGTCCTCAAGGCCCTGCGGCGTGCCACGCGACGGGCGGCGTTCGAGGCTCCGGTCGCATTCGAGCCGAATGGCCGCGGTCCCGAAGCATGAACCGCCCCAGGGGATCGGGGGCCCGGAGGAAGCGGGAGCGGGAATCACCAACTCTCGGCACCTACCCGCGACACCCGCTCTGACCTGCGCGTCGGAAGCCGGATGACATGCCGCCAGTTACTGACCACGCGTCTGTAACTAGCCCATAGGCGTAGATCACGGATGTCCGGCGGGCCCGCTTCTCTGGATGACGTCGCACGGCGCCGAACACGTCCACCTCGGGCACGGCGCCGGCGCATGCCGCGCCACTCCGGTGCACCCGGCCCGTGGCGCAGGCATGCCGGCGACAGTCCTGTCCCCGACGAAAGGCATGCTGATGTCCGCCAACACCGTCCTGTGCACCGTCGCCACCCCGAAGAAGACCCCCACCACGAAGAAGACCCTCGCCTCGAAGAAGACCCTCGCGGGTGCCGCCGTGGCAGCCGCCGCCCTCGGCACCCTGCTCGCGCCCACACCCGCGCAGGCCGCCCGGGAGGCCTCTCCCGACCGGGCCCGGTCGATCGCGAAGGAGATGATCGACGACTCGGCCCAGTACCGGTGCTTCGCCAGGATCGTCGACCACGAGAGCGACTGGCGTGTGACCGCGAGCAACCCCTACAGCGGCGCCTACGGCCTCATGCAGGCCCTGCCCGGCTCGAAGATGGCCTCCGCCGGCCCGGACTGGAGAACCAACGCGGCCACCCAGATCAAATGGGGCCTGAGATACATGAACAACCGCTACAGCAGCCCCTGCGGCGCGTGGAACTTCTGGCAGGCCAACGGCTGGTACTGAGGCCGCACCGAGGCCACCCCGGGGCCACCCCGGGGCCACCCCGGGGCCACCCCGCTCGATTGTCCGAGCCGGCTGGCAGGGTGGTCGGCATGGAGCAGCAGGAACAGCGCACGGCAGTCCGTCTCACCGTCGTCGACCCGGACCTCGACGCCCAGTGCGACCGGGTCGAGGAACGCCTGCTGGCGCCCTTGGCCGCGTCGCCCCGGGAAACCGGGGACGACGCCCTGTGCGCGGACGGACTGGCGGCCTTCCGGCGGATCCGTACGGCACTGACCGACGCCGTGGCGCGAGGACCACGGGTGTGGACACCGAACGGCCGCTGGGAACACGAGGGTCTGCGCATCGCCGAGATATCCACGAGGGACACGGACGTCCTGTACGCGCTGCTGCGTGAGCTGTCCGCGGCCCTGGTGGCCGATCCGGGCCTGCCCGGTGCCGGTCCCTCAGGTGCCGTCACGGCGTTGCGCGGCATGTTCCCCTCGACCGGGCCGGGTGAGGACACCGCGGTCGGCCTGGTCGGTGCGCTGGCGCGCGTGCTCTCGCTGGTGGACCTCGCCCCCGACGCCGACACCACCGCTCTGTTCGCGGTTCTGGAGGCGGCCGAGGGCGAGGACGTGCGGCTGACCTACGCACAGGAGGACGCGTGGCAGCGGCTCGCCCACCGGGTCACCATGCTCCTGACGGAGTCGGCTCCGCTGCACCGTTTCCTGTACTGATCCCGACCTGTCCTCTACGGGCACGGTACGGATCCCGACCTGCTGCCCACCCGCGCCCTCGCCGCAGTACGAACGGCGAGGGCGCGGGTGGAGCGGCGGATGTGGCTCACCGGGCGGTCACCCGGTTCAAAGCCACCCGGTTCAAAGCCACCCGGTTCAGGGCCAGATGCCCTCCGCGAACGCCTTGAACGCGGCCTGGGTGCCCGATCCGGCGATTCCGTCGACCGGACCGGCGTAGCCCCAGTGCTCCAGCAGGCGTTGCAGCGCCTTGATCGTGCCGCTCCCGACGATTCCGTCGATCTCGCCGGTGTAGCCCCAGTACGCCTGGAGGTTGCGCTGGAACGCCTTCCAGCTGTTGGTGCCCAGCAGCCCGTCGATCGCGCCGGTGTACCCCCAGTACCGGGCCAGCCAGCGCTGGACGTCCTGGGCCTGCGCCGTGCTGAGGCCCAGGTTGACCACCGCGAGCGGAACGGCGGCCTCGGAACTGACCACCGGCTTCGAGGCCGGCGAGGACGCCGCGGAGGCGGCTCCCGCCCCCGCCAGGCTCCCGGCGGCGATCCCGACGACGGCGGTGACACTGACGAGTGTCCTTGCGATGATGCGCATGCGTACCCCTCTACGACGGTCAGCAGGTCCGCAGACCGGGAATGGGCTGGTAGTTGCCGCCGCCGGAGACCTTGGTCGCGGGGAACCAGCCCCAGCCGGCGTCGGCGTAGCCGTCGTCGCCCTGGGTGTAGAGCCACCAGTTGTTGCGGGCAGAGCCGACGGGCGGGTTCTCCCAGGCGGTGATCTGCCGCTGGCACACGAACCAGTTGTCGCCCGCGTTCAGGTAGCCGCTGTAGTTGGTCACGGAGGGCTGATCGGCACGGACGACGTAGCCCGCCTGGTAGTTGTGGCAGTACGTCGTCGAGTACGTGATGCCGAGGTGGTTCGTCACGGTCGGACCGGCGCCCGCACAACCCGCGGCCGCGGATGTGACGGACCGTGCTGTGGCCTGGGTCGCCTTCGGTGCCTGGAACGGGGCATCCGAAGCCGCCGCCGGGCCCGTCGACAGGGCCACCACGGCCGCCGCGGCCCCCAGCGCTGCGAACGTCGCCCGCAGCGTTCTGCTCCTGGACTGCTGTTGCATGTCTTTCCCCCTGGTTCTCACTGATGCTGATCCGTGGATGTGAAGGGACGAGTCCACGGTGACGGCGTCTCATCGCCACGAGTGCGGCCGGGCCGTCCGCTCCAGGTCTAGCGGCCCACACGTTGTTCGCGTTCGGAGCCTGGTGCCGAACAAACAAATCCTGAAAAATGTGACGAGACCGTGCGGGCGGTGACGTGGGGGAACGGGGACCGACAAGGGGGAGGTGCGGCGGTGCCGCGCAGAGAGAGACCGCTGGACTTGGGGGACGGTCCGTTACGGGAGTTGGCCGCGGGGCTGAGGCAGCTGCGGCAGAAGTCCGGCAATCCGCCCTACCGAAAACTGGCGGAGCAGGCGCACTACTCGATCTCCACCCTGTCCTCCGCGGCGTCCGGGCAGCGCCTGCCCACGCTGGCGGTGACGCTGGCGTACGTGCGCGCCTGCGACGGGGACGTGGAGGAGTGGGAGCGCCGCTGGCGGCAGGCCGCGGAGCTGCTCGGCGCGGTGCACCCGGCCCTCGACCCGGCGGAGGAGTCGGGCACGCCCCCGCCGTACGCGGGTCTGCGCTCGTTCCGGGAGCAGGACGCGGAGTGGTTCTTCGGCCGGGAGCGACTGGTGGCGGAGCTGGCCGAACGGCTGGAGCGGCAGCGGTTCGTGGTGGTGATCGGGGCTTCCGGCTCGGGCAAGTCGTCGCTGTTGCGGGCGGGTCTGGTGCCGCGTCTGCGGGCCGCTTCGACGACAGTGGTCGTGTTGACGCCGGGGCCACGGCCGCTGGAGGAGTGTGCCGTGCGGCTGGGGGCGCTGGCGGGGGTCACTCCGGGTGGGTTGTACGAGGAGTTGCGGCGGGATCCGGCGAACCTCGGCCGCGTGGTGCGTCAGGTCGCCGCTCGGTCCGGGGCTGTTGACGGCGGTCTGGTCCTGGTCGTCGACCAGTTCGAGGAGATCTTCACCCTGTGTCCGGACGACGTCGAGCGGGACCGTTTCATCGAGGCCCTGGTGACCGCCGCCTCGGACGACGGTGGCCGGTGCCGGGTGGCCCTCGGGGTGCGTGCCGACTTCTACGCGCACTGCACCCACAGTTCGCCGCTGGTGGAGGCTATGCGCGACGCGCAGGTGCCGGTCGGGCCGATGAGCCTCGACGAGCTGCGCCGGGCCGTGGTCAGGCCCGCCCAGCAGGCCGGACTGACCGTCGAGGGCGCGCTGCTGGCGTCACTCACGGCGCAGGCGCACGGCCAGGCGGGGGTGCTGCCGCTGCTGTCGCACGCGCTGCTGCAGACCTGGCGGCGACGGCGCGGCAACGCGCTGACGCTGGCGGCGTTCGAGGGGGCGGGCGGGCTTGAGGGCGGTCTGGCGCGTACCGCGGAGGAGTTCTACCAGCAGCTGGACGCGGAGCAGCGGAAGCTGGCACGGCGGGTGTTCGTGCGGCTGACCGCGCTGGGCGAGGGCACGGAGGACACCCGGCGCCCGGCCGGCATGGAGGAGCTGGACGGGCTGGCCGGGTTCGAGCACGGCGGCGTCGGTGCCGTACTCGATCGTGCGGCCGGGGCGCGGCTGCTGACGCTGGACCAGGAGCGGGTGGAGCTGGCCCATGAGGCTCTGATCCAGTGCTGGCCCAGGCTGCACGGATGGCTGACCGACGACCGTGAGGCCGTCCGGACCCTGCGTCAGCTCACCGGCGCGGCTCAGGCCTGGGAGGTGCTGGGCCGCGATCCGGGCGCGTTGTACCGCGGTACGCGCCTGGACATGGCGGTGGCTCTGGACCGTGCGTCGTTGTCCGTGCGGGAGCGGGAGTTCCTCGACGCGAGCCTGGCCGCCCGGGTGGCCGAACGCGCGGCGGTACGGCGCCGCGTACGGCTGCGGCGCGGAGCGGTGGCCCTGCTGACCGTCCTCCTCGTGCTGGCGAGCACCACCGCGGTCATCGCCGTGCGGGCGCAGCGGGCGGCGGACCGCCAGCGTGACGCCGCCAGTTCGCAGCGGGTCGCCGAGAAGGCCGCGGCGCTGCGGGCGACCAGTCCCGCCCTGGCCGCCCAGTTGAGTCTGGCCGCCTACCGTCTGTCGCCCACCCCCGAGGCACGGAGCAGTCTGCTCAGCACCTTCGCCACCCAGTACGCCACTCAGCTGCCCGGACGGGAGAGCGCCGTCACGGCGATGGCGTTCGGCGCCGACGGCCGTGTGCTGGTCACGGGCGACGGCGAGGGGACCGTGCGGGTGTGGCGGGCCGTGGATCCCCACCGGCCGCGCGAGCTGAGCGCGCTGCCGCGTACGGCCGGTCCGGTCCGCGCGGTCGCCGTCAGCACCGACAGCCGTCTTGTGGCCGTGGGGGACGAGTCCGGGACGGTCGGGGTGTGGGACATCGGCGACGCCCGACGCCCCCGGCTCGCCTCGCGTCTGCCGGCCGACGGGGGCGCGGTCGTGGGCCTGGGGTTCGGCCCCGGCGGGCGGACACTGGTGGCGGCCGCCCGCGGTGGGATCCGGCTGTGGCGGTTGTCGGACCCCCGCCGTCCGCGCGCCCTCGCCGCGCTGCGTGTGTCCGCCGCCGTGACCGCGATGGCGTTCCGGCGGGACGGGCGGGCGCTGGCCACGGGCCACACCGACCGTACGGTGCGGTTGTGGGAGGTGACCGCGTCGGGCGCTGGGCTGCGGGAGCTGTCGGTCACGCCGGGTCACACCGGTGAGGTGAGGGCCCTCGCGTTCGCTCCGGACGGCCGCACGCTGGCGACCGGAGGCACCGACTTCACGGTGCGGTTGTGGGACGTGGCCGGGCTGCGCCGGGCTCGCGGGACGAAGGTGCTCAAGGGCCACACCGACGTGGTCAACGCCGTGGGGTTCGGTCCCGACGGCCGCACCCTGGCCTCCGTCGGCGTCGACGCCACCGTACGGCTCTGGGAGGTGTCGGGACCCACCCGTGTGCATGCCGTGCTCACGGGCCACACCGGCAGCGTCGGCTCGCTGGCGTTCAGCCCCGACGGCCGCACCCTGGCCACCGGCAGCGAGGACCAGACCGCACGCCTGTGGGACCTTCCCGGGCCGGCCATGACCGGCCACACCAGTTCGGTCTACTCGGTCGCCTTCAGCCCCGACGGGCGCATGCTGGCGACCGGCAGCTACGACCGGGACGTACGCCTGTGGAGCCTCACGGACGTGCGCCGTCCCCAGCGGCTCGCCGTGCTCCCCGGGCACACGGGACCCGTCAACTCCGTGGCCTTCCGGCCGGACGGGCGCACCCTGGCCAGTGGCAGTGCCGACGGCACGCTGCGGCTGTGGAGTGTGGGAACGGCGTCCCGTCCCCGTCTGCTGCGTACCGTTCCCGGCCGTGTCGGCAACGTCAACTCGGTGGCGTTCAGTCCCGACGGCCGCACCCTCGCCACGGGTGGCGAGCAGGGCGGTGTGCGGCTGTGGGACACGACGGACGTGCGGCGTCCGCGTCCCCTGGCCGCGATCCGGGCGGCGGCCGCCGTGGACTCCGTGGCGTTCTCCCCCGACGGCCGCACCCTGGCGGTGGCCGCCCGGAACCGTACGGCCGTCCTGTGGAACGTGGCCGGGCGACGGCATCCCACCCGTCTGGCCGTCCTCGCCCGTCACACCGGCGCGGTGAAGTCGGTGGCCTTCAGCCCCGACGGCCGCACCCTCGCCACCGGCAGCGAGGACCGCACCGTACGGCTGTGGGACATCGCCGACCCGCGCCGCCCGGTCTCTCGCGACCGGCTGTCCGGCTACACCGACGGCGTCATGTCGGTCGCCTTCGCGCCGGGCGGACGAACGCTGGCCACCGCGAGTTCCGACCACACCGTGCGGCTGTACGGGCTGAGCGGTCGCGGTGGCGCCCGGGAACTGGCCCTGCTGACCGGTCACACCAAGCCGGTGGACACCGTCGCCTTCAGTCCCGACGGCCGCACCCTGGCCAGCGGCAGCGAGGACTGGACGACGCTGCTGTGGGACCCCGGTGTCCAGCGCGTCGCCACCCGGGTCTGCGATACCGCCGACCCCGGCATCACCCGCGCCGAATGGCGCCAGTACTTCACTCAGCAGGAGTACCGTCCGCCGTGCTGAGCGGACCGCACGCGCACTCGGTCACTCCCCCGCGCACCGCCCGGACCGCGGCGGGGCCACCCGGCCATCGGGCCCCACCGCGTTCACCACGTTCCTCACCCGGACGACAGCGACTACAGCGACTACAGCGACTACAGCGACTGAAACAACCAGAACGACTAGAACGACTAGAACGACTACAGCCGCTGAATGATCGTGCCGGTGGCCAGCCCGCCGCCCGCGCACATCGTGATCAGCGCGAACTCCTTGTCCGCCCGCTCCAGTTCGTGCAGCGCGGTCGTGATGAGCCGGGCACCCGTCGCTCCCACGGGGTGGCCGAGCGCGATCGCGCCCCCGTTCACGTTCACCTTCGCCAGGTCCTGCTCGAAGACCTGCGCCCAGCTCAGCACGACGGACGCGAACGCCTCGTTGATCTCCACGACGTCGATGTCCTTCAGGGACATGCCCGCCTTGCCGAGCACGGCCCGCGTCGCGTCGATCGGCCCGTCGAGGTGGAAGTGGGGGTCGGCACCGACCAGCGCCTGAGCGACGATCCGTGCCCGTGGCCGCAGCTTCAGTGCCCGAGCCATCCGCTTCGAGGCCCACATGATGGCGGCGGCGCCGTCGCTGATCTGCGAGGAGTTGCCCGCCGTGTGCACCGCCGTCGGCATGATCGGCTTCAGCCGCGCCAGTGCCTCCGCGGACGTGTCGCGCAGCCCCTCGTCCCGGTCGACCAGGCGCCACATGCCGTGCCCGGCCTGCTGCTCGTCCTCCGTGGTCGGCACCTGCACGGCGAACGTCTCGCGCTTGAACCGCTCCTCCGCCCACGCCACGGCCGCCCGCTCCTGGGAGGCGAGCCCCAGCGCGTCCACGTTCTCCCGAGTCAGGCCGCGATGCCGCGCGATCCGCTCCGCCGCCTCGAACTGGTTCGGCAGGTCAACGTTCCACTCGTCCGGGAAGGGCTTGCCCGGCCCGTGCTTGGACCCCGATCCCAGCGGCACCCGCGACATCGCCTCGACGCCGCAGCTGATCCCCACGTCGATGACGCCGGCCGCGACCATGTTGGCCACCATGTGCGAGGCCTGCTGCGACGAGCCGCACTGGCAGTCCACGGTCGTGGCGGCGGTCTCGTAGGGCAGGCCCATGGTCAGCCAGGCGGTCCTGGCCGGGTTCATGGACTGCTCGCCGGCGTGGGTCACGGTGCCGCCGACGATCTGCTCGACGCAGTCGGCCTGGATGCCGGTGCGGCCGAGGAGTTCACGGTACGTCTCGCCCAGGAGATAGGCGGGGTGGAGGTTGGCGAGCGCGCCACCGCGCTTGCCGATGGGGGTGCGTACGGCTTCGACGATCACGGGTTCCGCGGCCATGGGGGGCTCCTCTGCTCGGTTACCCGCGCGGCGCGGGGCGTCCCGGCCCGACCCGCCACGCAGAACTAGTACGCGTTCTAGTTCTGTTGGCAGTGTGCTGACGGCGCGTCCGTCGCCGCAAGAGTCGTGCAGGCACCAGCACGCCCCAACAGGCTCCGAGAGCCCGATCCGCACGAGTTCCACACGTAATTGAGGCGCCCGCACCTCTTGCGACTTGTAGAACCCGTTACTACCGTCTCGGCAATTCCCCATAACTGATGGACCGTCAGAACGACGGGAGTCGCCCATGCCCTGTCCAGCGCTGCCCGACGGGTTCGACTTCACCGACCCGGATCTGCTGCACCACCGCGTTCCGCTGCCGGAGTACGCGGAACTGCGCAAGGCCGAACCGGTCCGCTGGATCGCCCAGCCGCACGGCCTGGCCGGCTTCGACGACGACGGCTACTGGGCCGTCACCCGGCACGCGGACGTCAAGTACGTCTCCACGCACCCGGAACTCTTCTCCTCGTACCTCAACACGGCGATCATCCGCTTCGGCGAGCACATCGAACGCGATGCCATCGACGCCCAGCGACTGATCCTGCTCAACATGGACCCGCCCGAGCACACCCGGGTCCGCCAGATCGTGCAGCGCGTCTTCACCCCGCGCGCCATCCGCGCCCTGGAGGACGCCCTGCACACCCGCGCCCGGAACATCGCCCAGGAGGCCCTGGCGCAGCCCGGCTCGTTCGACTTCGTCACCCAGGTCGCCTGCGAACTGCCCCTGCAGGCCATCGCCGAGCTCATCGGCATCCCGCAGGACGACCGCGCCAAGATCTTCGACTGGTCCAACAAGATGATCTCGTACGACGACCCGGAGTACGCGATCACCGAGGAGGTCGGCCAGGAGTCCGCCACCGAACTCATCGCGTACGCCATGAACATGGCCGCCGACCGCAAGCAGTGCCCGGCCAAGGACATCGTCACCACGCTGGTGGCCGCCGAGGACGAAGGCAGCCTCGCCTCCGACGAGTTCGGGTTCTTCGTGCTGATGCTGGCGGTCGCGGGCAACGAGACGACCCGCAACGCCATCACCCACGGCATGCACGCCTTCCTCACCCACCCCGACCAGTGGGAACTCTACAAGCGGGAACGCCCGGCGACGGCCGCCGAGGAGATCGTCCGCTTCGCCACTCCGGTCAACTCCTTCCAGCGCACCGCCACCCAGGACACCGAACTCGGCGGACAGCGGATCAGGAAGGGCGACCGGGTCGGACTCTTCTACGCCGCCGCCAACCACGACCCCGAGGTCTTCGAGAACCCGGACGTCCTCGACATCACCCGCGACCCCAACCCCCACCTCGGTTTCGGCGGCGGAGGCCCGCACTTCTGCCTCGGCAAGTCCCTGGCCGTCCTGGAGATCGACCTGATCTTCAACGCGATCGCCGACGCCCTGCCGAACCTCCGCCTCGCGGGCGACCCACGGCGCCTGCGCTCCGCCTGGATCAACGGCGTCAAGGAACTCCAGGTCAGCGCGGGCTGAACTCCCCCCAGGGGGCACGTACTCGGGCCGACGGCTTCCCGGCTCCGCCGGCCCGTCCCGTGGGAGGCAGGGGCATCCCCCCTACGCCCCGCCCCTGCCTCCCCCGAGTCATGAAGCGGCCCGACAGACCCGGCAGACCCGGCAGACCCGGCAGACCCGGCGGCATCCAGAACACCGGGTTCACGCCAAACACCCACGTCGGTGAACGCTTCCCCTCCGCTCAGCGTCTTCGACTGTGACACCCGCACACCCTCGACCTCGAAGACCCCGAACGGAAACCCCGAGCCGTGGCTCCTGCCGAACTCTCCGTCGTCCGGCCGGACCCCGCGGCCACGCGCTGGACACGCTCCCTTCGCCCCCTCCGCCCCCTCTGGGAGCGCTACCGCGTGCCGTTCCTGGCGACGGCCCCCACGGTCCCGCTGTACGTGGTGTGGTACCTGTTCCTCGCCACCGGCGGAGGGGACCTCGCGGCTCAGGAGGCGTGGGCGGAGTTCGTGTCACGGCACGGCGGTTCGGCGTACAACCTCTCCTGGTACGGCGGGATGCACACCGCCAACTACAGCCTGATCTCGCCCTACTTGATGGCCGCGATCGGGGTGCGCACGGTCACCGTGGTGTCCGGTCTCGCCGCCTCCTGGCTGGCGGCCGTCCTCATCGAACGGGCGGGCGTGCGGCGGCCCGTGGGGCCGGCCCTCCTCGCGTCGCTCGCGCTGTGGTGCAACGTCGCCTCCGGCCGCACCACCTTCGCGCTCGGCACCGCGTTCGGCCTCGCCGCCTGCCTGCTGCTGACCCGGGAGCGGCGGGTCGTCCTCGCCGGGGCGTACGCGGCGCTCGCGACGACGGCGAGCCCGGTCGCGGGGCTGTTCCTGGCGGTGGTGGGCGCCGGCTTCCTCGTCGTACGGGACTGGGGGCGCGCCGTCGCGCTGATGGCGCCGCCCGCCGTGGTCGTGGGGGTGACGACCCTGTTCTTCCCGTTCACCGGCGAGCAGTTGATGCCGCCCGACCGGATCTGGCCGCCCGTGCTGCTCGGGCTGACCGTGACGGCGCTGGCCCCGCGGGCCTGGCGGGTGGCCAGGTGGTCCGGGGTCGTCTACGCGACCGGGACCGTGCTCGTGTACCTGGTCGCCTCGCCCATCGGCACGAACGTCGAACGGTTCGCCGAGCTGTTCGCGCCCGCCGTGCTGCTCGCGGCGCTGCTCACCGTGCGGGGACTGCGCCGGAACCTGCTGATCGCGGTGCTGGTCTTCGCGGTGTACTGGGTCGGCTCGAAGACCGTCGACGACCTGGAGGTGTCCACGACCGTGCCCGCGTGGGCGGCCGACACCCACGGCGTCGTCCAGGCGCTGAAGCGGGCCGGAGCCGACCGCACCCGCGTCGAGGTGGTCCCCGCCCGCAACCACCGCGAGGCCACGGCGCTCGCCCCGCACGTGAACCTGGCGCGCGGCTGGAACCGCCAGCTCGACATGGAGCGCGGCCGCCTCTTCTACGACGGCACGTTCTCGGCGGACACCTACCGCGCCTGGCTGGACCGCTGGGCCGTCGGCTTCGTCGTCCTGCCGCTGGGCAAGCCGGACGGGTACGCCGAGGACGAGGCCCGCCTGGTGCGTGACCAACGGCCCGACTGGCTGGAGCCGGTGTGGCGGGACGCGCACTGGCGGGTGTACCGGGTCCGCGGGGCCGTACCGCTCGTCTCGGCGCCCGGGAGCGTCGTACGGACCACGAGCGCGGAGGTGGACGTGCGGGTTCCTCGCTCCGGTTCGGTGACCGTACGGGTGGCGTACTCGCCGTGGCTGCGCGCCGACGGCGGGTGCCTGACACGAGACGGCGAGTTCACGCGGCTGACGGTGACCGAGCCGGGCGCGTACCGGCTCAGCTCGGAGTACGGTCCTTCGCCGTCTCCCGGTCGCTGCTGATCTGAGCGGCCTTCGTCACCGTTCGGGCGCGCGGGCCCTGCAGCAGGTACGTCAGCCCGAAGCCCCCGCCCACCACGGCCGCGCCGCCGACCGCGTCCAGGACCCAGTGGTTGCCGGTGGTGACGATCGCGGAGACCGTGAGGAGCGGGTGCAGCAGGCCCAGCGCCTTCATCCACCACTTCGGCGCCAGGAGGGCGATGACCACACCGCACCACAGGGACCAGCCGAAGTGCAGCGACGGCATGGCCGCGTACTGGTTCGTGAGCGCGGTCAGCGTGCCGTAGTCGGGCTGGGAGAAGTCCTGCGCACCGTGCACGGTGTCGATGATCCCGAGGCCCGGCATCAGGCGCGGGGGCGCGAGCGGGTACAGCCAGAAGCCGAGCAGCGCGAGCAGGGTGGCGAGACCCAGGGACGAGCGCGCCCAGCGGTAGTCCGTGGGCCGGCGGACGTAGAGGACGCCGAGGATCGTCAGCGGGACGCCGAAGTGGAAGGAGGTGTAGTAGAGGTCGAAGAAGTCCCGCAGCCAGTCGACCTTCACCACCGCGTGGTTGACCCCGTGCTCGATGTCGATGAACAGGGCCTTCTCGATGTCGAGGATCTGCCGGCCGTGCTCCTCGGCGGCGGCCCGGCCGCCGGTCGCCGCGAGCCGGACCTGCGCGTAGGCGGCGTACGTGACGCGGATCAGCAGCGCTTCGAGGAGCAGGTTCGGGCGGGTGAGGACACGGCGCAGGAACGGCAGGAGCGGGACGTACGGAAGGCGGGTGGGGGCCGGTTCGACGTAGTCCGTCGGGATCGGCGACCGGTAGTACGGCGAGGTGCGGGACAGGAACGGCACGGCCAGGGCGGCGGCGAGCGCGGCCAGCAGGACGACGTTGTCGCGCAGCGGGTACAGGGCCGCCATGTTCGGCAGCAGCATCTTCGAGGGCAGCGTCATCACCAGGATGACGGCGACGGGCCACACGTACCGGTCACGTGCCTTGCGGCCCACCCGGCCGACCACGGCGAGCAGCACCCACAGCAACTGGTGCTGCCAGGTCGTGGGCGACACGACGATCGCGACACAGCCCGTGACCGCGACCGCGAGCAGTAACTGCCCGTCGCGCGCGTACCGCACGGCCCGCCGCATGCCGACCCCGGCGACGGCGACGCCTAGCCCCAGGAACAGCCCGATCTCCAGCGGGCCGGTGTTGCCGAGTCTGAGCAGCGCGCCGTGCAGTGACTGGTTGGCGAGGTCGTCCGCCTGGCCGCCCAGGCCGACGCCCGCCAGGTGGTGCACCCAGTAGGTGTACGAGTCGTGCGGCATCGCGGCCCAGGCGAGCGCGGTGCACGCGGCGAACGTGATCCCGGTGGACGCCGCGACGCGCCGGCGCCCGGTGAACCACAGCAGCACCGTGAACAGCAGCACCGTCGGCTGGAAGGCGGCCGCGATCCCGATGAGCACCCCGCTCGTGCGCTCCCCCCGGACGGCGAAGCACCCGGCCAGCACGAGCAGGACCGGGACGATGCTGGTCTGCCCCAGGTACAGGGTGTTGCGGACCGGCAGCGACAGCATCAGCAGGCTCACCGCGACGGGTGCGGCGAGCAGGGCGGTACGGCGGGAGACGGGCCCCGGCAGGGCGCGGGCGGCGATCAGCCCCAGGGCGACGACCAGGAGCAGCGTGCCGAAGGTCCAGCCCCAGCCGAGGGCCTGTTCGGCCGAACGGGTGAGTGGCTTGAGGACGAGCCCGCCGAACGGTGTACCCGTGAACCGGTCCGAGTCGTACAGCGAACCCTTCACATGCAGCACGCCGTCCGGCCCGACCCAGGTCTCCAGATCCGTCAGCCGGTCCCCTCTGGGTGTACGGAGCACGACGGCGATCTCCCGCAGCGCCAGGACGGCCGCGACGAGCCACAGCATGACCCGGACCGCTCCCAGCTTCGTCGTCACCGCGCCCGCCCCGAAGGCGCCGCTCCCCGGTTCGCTCTGCCCCACGTTCGCCACGCCCCGCCGACCCTCCCGCCCCGTTCGTCCCGTATGTCACCCATGTGCGCACCCTAAGAACTTCCTCGGAGCCTCGCACCACCCCAGCCTGTGAGACGCAGGCAACCCCCTCTTCACCTGACGTCCGCCTCACCGTGTTCCGGGTGACGATAGTGCGCGGAGAGTGACGTTCACTCGTACGGGGGTGGCACCCCTGGGAAGGCACGGAAACAAGGCGACAACGGGCCGCGCCCGGGACTACGATCAACCGCCGGAAGTAGTTAGCAACGCTAACTAGCCATACGAAAGGCATGGTGCATGAGCAGCAGCGAGTCGAGGCTCTGGAACGACGTCGACGCCTACTTCTCCGCCCTCCTCTCACCGGAGGACGAAGCGCTCACCGCCGCGCTGCGCGACAGCGACGCGGCCGGGCTCCCGCACATCAGTGTCGCCCCCAACCAGGGCAAACTCCTCCAGCTCCTGGCCCAGGTACAGGGCGCCCGCCGCATCCTGGAGTTCGGCACGCTCGGCGGCTACAGCACGATCTGGCTGGCCCGCGCGCTCCCCGAGGAGGGACGGCTGATCAGCTTCGAGTACGAGGCCCGGCATGCCGACGTGGCCCGCCGCAACCTCGACCGCGCGGGCCTCGGCCGGCTCGTGGAGGTGCGGGTGGGGCCCGCCCTGGAGTCGCTGCCGAAGCTGGCCGACGAGAACCCGGAGCCGTTCGACTTCGTGTTCATCGACGCCGACAAGGCCAACAACCGGCACTACGTCGAGTGGGCCCTGAAGCTCACCCGCCCCGGCGCGCTGATCGTCGTCGACAACGTCGTCCGCAGCGGCCGTGTCGTCGACGCCGACAGCGACGAACCCGCCATCCGGGGCACCCGGTCCGCCCTGGAGCTCATCGCCTCGCACCCGAGGCTGAGCGGCACGGCGGTGCAGACGGTGGGTGCCAAGGGGTATGACGGCTTCGCGCTGGCGCGGGTGCTGTACTGACGCCTCGGGGCGGACGCCCGGGCTCGTACGGTGGGGCCCCTCGTTCTCGTACGGCGGGGCCCCTCACTTCCCTCACGCCTCGTGGTAGAAGCCCACGTTGACGCTGCGGGGGGCGGTGCGGTCCTGGATGACGAGCTCCCCGGAGCTACCGCGCGGGAGCGTGGCGGTACCGCCGTACGGGAGGGTCTGGGCCTGCTGGCCGACCATCGCCAGGCTCACCTCGGAGGACGGGTCGGCGTGCGTGCCGCGCAGCCAGGTCACCTGCCAGCCGCCGTCGGGACCGCACAGGAACTCCAGGTGGACCCGGGAGACGAAGAGCCAGTCGTCGGGCGTGGCGAGTCTGCACACGGTCTTGTCGCGGCCCACCCGCAGCACCGTGCCCGGGTCGCTGGGCGCGTCGGCCATCAGCATCCCGGCGGTCGCCGCGGAGTCCTGCGCGGAGACCGAGGCCATGGTGAGTTCGAGCACGTGCGCTCCTTCTGGGTCACGGGTTCCGGTCTGCGCGTTCTCGCAGTCCAGATCGTCCAATGGTCGCTGCGCGGTACCCGTTCGGCGTACCGCCGCCGCATGATAAATCGCCGGCTCGGCCGCTCGGGCAGGCTCCGGCACAATGGACTCATGACCGAGCGAAAGCCACCAGGTGTCAGCTTCGAGTCCTTTATCGACAAACAGATCCGAGACGCCCAGGCACGCGGCGAGTTCGCGACGCTACGGGGCGCCGGGAAACCACTGACCGACGACGACACGACGTACGACGAACTGTGGTGGATCAAACAGAAGATGGCCCGCGAGGGCGTGTCGGTCCTGCCCCCGACCCTGGCCCTGCGCAAGGAGGCCGAGGACGCGCTCGCGGCCGCCGCGTCGGCGCCCTCCGAGCGGCTCGTACGGAAGATCGTCACAGAGATCAACACGAAGATCCGCGACATGATGTTCAAGCCCCCACCGGGTCCCCCGCTGGGCTTGAAGCCGTACGACGTGGAAGAGATCGTCAGAGACTGGCACGAGCGTAGGGGACTGCACGGCTTTTAAGGGGCGCGGGGCTGTATCGATATGCGGCTCCGCCGCGATGGGGGTCCCCCCGCTCGAGCGAAGCCGAGAGTGGGGGAGCGACCAGCCACGACGCACCCGCGGCCACCCACGCACCGAACGGGGCACACACGAACGGGCCGCGTCCCGAGACCTTCCGGGACGCGACCCGTCACCGTACCGCCACGTCAGGCGCGGCAAGCGGAAACACGCAACCGCTACGTCCTCAACAACCGCTCAGTCAGCTCCCGATAGTCACGCAACGCCAGCCGAAGCTGCTCCGTGTCCATCTCCGCGGCCCTGCCCTCACCCGTGGACTGCCAGGACATACGGAGCGTGCGGCGCCGCTGCGTCAGGGCGTCCGTGAGGCGCGACGCGACCTCCTCCAGCACATGATCCGCCTCCTCCACGGCGCCCCGTGGCCCGTCGACGAACTCCCCGACCGCGTGCTGCAACCGCATCGAGTACTTGTCCGTCTCTTCGTGGGGCAGCAGCGGAGTCTCACGTACGGAGCCCGCGGACGCCGACGCCGACGCCGACGCCGGCCGACCGGTCGCGTGCGGAGCCTCCGGCTCCGCCAGGCCCGCGGGGACGTCGTGTCCCGTCAGCGCCGGGTCCCGGCGGTGCGAACCCTCGACGCCCTTGATGCCCTCAGCGCCCTTCATGGACTCAGCACCCTTGACGTCCTTGACGTCCTTGACGCCCTCACGGCCCTCGCCGGGCCTCGCCTTGTCTTCCATCCCCCTCAACTCCCCTCAACTCCCCTTCGCGTGACGCCTGGTGACTCCCCACGGCAGGTGGGCCCGGCTGTTCGTGCGCGCGGGCGCCTGCCTGGAGCCTCGGTCGGTCTTCGTCTCGTGGCGGTTCGACGTCACGAGGTCGTCGAACAGAGCGCGGGCCTCTACCAGGGCTTCGCGCATGTCCTCCGTACCCGCGTGACCGGCGGCACCGTCACCGGCCGGTGTGTGCACGACGTGGTGCACCCTCCGGTAGCCGTGGACGTGGTGCGCGTGGTGCACGGACAGCGCGTCGAGCTGCTCGTCGTAGCGCCCGCCGTCGGGGTAGCCGCGCGCTCCCGCCAGCTCGTCGAGCAGCCGGTCCGCCTCGGCGACCGCCTCCGGCGGCGAGTCGACGAAGCGTTCCTGGACCGCCGCCCAGCGGGCCTCGAACCGCTCGCGTTCCGCGGGCTCCAGCGGCCGGGTCCGCAGGGAGCCGTGCCGCTTCACCCGCTCCGCGAGCTCGTGCTCCGTGGCCCTGGTGTCGCCGTCGTGCCGGGCCAGGGCCCGTTCGTACTCGGGCCCGAAGCGCCGCCGCAGCCCGTGGCCGCCGGGAGCGTTTCGATTGCGCAGGGTCAAGGCGGCCGCGACGACGACCACGACCGCCACGATCACGATCAGAGCGATGATCATGCCTGTGGACATGGATGCCTTCCGGGTTTTCGACCCGATGGGTCGGTTTCCGCTCCGGGTTGCCCGGACGTCCCTTCTCAAACTGTTCACGATTCCTGCCGCGCCGTGTCGATTCGCGGACGGGCCGTTCGACGCACAGGGTGAGAGCCGGGGTTCAGCACCCGGCACCGAGGACCGTGGAGGTCACCCATGAGCAAGGTCATCGCACGGCTGGCCATGTCCCTGGACGGCTACGTCGCCGGCCCGGACTCCGGCGTCGAGCACCCGCTCGGCATCGGCGGCGAGCGCCTGCACCGCTGGGTGTACGACCTGCGGGCCTTCCGCGAGGCCCAGGGCATGACGGGTGGCGTCGACAACGCGGACTCCCGGCTGCTGGCCGACTGGAACGCCCGCCTGGGAGCGGTGGTCATGGGCCGCCACATGTACCTCACCGGCGAGCAGCCGTGGGGGGACAACCCGCCGTTCCACAGCCCGGTGTTCGTCGTCACCCACCACCCCCGCGAGACCCTCCACAAGGACGGCGGCACCACGTTCACCTTCGTCACCGAGGGCCTCGAACACGCCCTCGACCGGGCCCGCGAGGCAGCCGGGGACAAGGACGTCTCGCTGGCGGGAGGCGCGCACCTGGTCCGGCAGTTCATCCGGGCCGGGCTCCTCGACGAACTCCTCCTCCACGTCGTCCCCGTCCTGGCCTGCACCGGCACCCGCCTCTTCGACGACCTGGGCGAGAAGCACATCGAGTGGGAGAAGACGGCGGTCCTCGACTCCCCCGAGGTCACCCACATCCGTCTGCGGGCCCTCAGGTGACCACCGATGACCGGCGAGCGCGTGATTAATCGTTTGCGGCCTCCCGGCGCCCCCTCCCGACAATGACCCGCATGACCTCCCTCACGACCACCGCCTGGTCCATCGCCCCCGAGCCTCACGACTCCCCCGTCGCCGCCGCGCTCTGGAGGGCGTACTACACCGAGGTCAGCGACCGCTGGTACCTGCTGCACGAGGGGCGCCGGACGGACGCGGACGAACTGGAGCGCGAGGTCGCGGCGGACACCGGCGACTACCTGGCCCCGCCCGGCGGGCTGCTGCTCGTGGCGCGGTACGAGGGCGAACCCGTGGGCACCGCGGGCGTACGGATGCTGGACCCCGTCACGGCGGAGCTCAAGCGGGTCTTCCTGAACGAGAGGGCGCGGGGCAGGGGCGGGGCAGCGCTGCTCGTGGGTGCCGCCGAGGACGCGGCGCGCTCCCTGGGGGCCGAGCGGATCGTGCTGGACACTCGCGGCGACCTCGTGGAGGCCCGCGCGCTGTACGCCCGGCTCGGCTACGAGGAGACCGAGCCCCACAACCAGCAGCTCTACGCCGAGCACTGGTTCAGGAAGAGCCTGACCACCTGACCAGCTGAAGGACCTCGGCAGCTCCGGACCTCGGCAGCTTCAGGCCTCGGCAGCTCCAGGCCTCGGCAGCTCCGGACCTCGGCAGCTCCGGACCTCGGCAGCCAGGACCCTAGAGGTTCTCACCGATCGGGCGGCGTCTGGCCCCGCGGCCGGGCGGCGGTCGTGTGCCCGGGCCGTCGCCATGGGGCCGCTCCGCGTCGGAGCCGCACAGCTCGGCGTTCAGTTCCGCCACCAACTGCACCAGGTCGGTGGGGCGGTCCGGGCCCCACCAGTCGCCGAGGAGTTCGGCGAGGGACTCCTCGCGGGCCCGGGACAGCCGGTCGGCGGCCTCGTGGCCGGTGTCGGTGAGCACGAGGTCGGGGCCCTCGCGGCGGGCGAGGCGACGCTCCTCGACCTGACGGGACGCGGCGAGGACGACGTCCAGCGGCACCGGGCTGCGCTCCGCCAGCAGCGCGGGCTCGGCACGGCCGTACTTCCTGATCCTGAGCAGCAGCCAGCTCGCCGCCGGCAGCAGGTCGTAGCCCGCCCGCGCGGTGATCTTCTCGTAGATCCGCCGCCTCCCCTCCCGGGAGCCGAGCAGCGACAGGGCCCGGCAGACCTCGTCGTACGACGACCGCTCGACCGGGTTGCTCGCCAGCGTCTCGGTGATGTCCGGGGCCGTCACCGAGCCCCGCAGCCGGTCCTCGCGCAGGAACCAGGCCAGCACGAAGCCGAGGAGGGCGACCGGCGCCGCGTACAGGAAGACGTCCGTGATGGAGGAGGCGTAGGCGTGGAGGACGTCGGAGCGGAGGGCGGGCGGGAGTCCTGCGATGCCGCGCGGGTCGGCGCGCAGCGAGTCCTGGGTGACGCCGGGCGGGAGCCGCGCGCCCCCGAGTGCCGCCGCCAGCTTGTCGGCCAGGCGGCTCGCGAAGACCGAGCCGAAGATGGCCACGCCGAACGAGGCGCCGATCGCCCGGAAGAAGGTCGCGCCGGACGTGGCGACGCCCAGGTCCTCGTACGGCACCGCGTTCTGCACGATCAGCACCAGCACCTGCATGACGAGGCCGAGGCCCAGGCCGAAGACGAAGAAGTACGCGCTGATCTCGGCGTCGGAGCTGTTCTCGTCGAGCTGGTGGAGCAGCAGCAGACCGAGCGTGGTGACGGCGGTGCCCGCGATGGGGAACACCTTCCAGCGGCCGGTACGGCTGACGATCTGTCCGGAGGCGGTGGACGCGAGCAGCAGGCCGAACACCATCGGAAGCATGTGGACGCCGGACAGGGTGGGCGAGACGCCCTGGACGACCTGGAGGAACGTCGGCAGGTACGTCATCGCGCCGAACATGGCGAAGCCGACGACGAAACTGATGACCGCGGACAGCGTGAACGTCCGGACCCGGAACAGCTTCAGCGGCAGGACGGGCTCGGCGGCCCTTCGCTCCACGGCGACGAACACGGCGGCCAGCACCACCCCGAGCACGGCCAGCCCGACGATCTGGGGCGAGCCCCACGCCCAGGTCGTGCCGCCGAGGGAGGCGACGAGGACCAGACAGGTGGCGACGGACGCGATGAGGAACGTACCGAGGTAGTCGATGACGTGCCGCGTGGCGCGGCCGGGTATGCGCAGCACGGCGGCGATGACGACGAGCGCGACGGCCCCGACCGGCAGGTTGACGTAGAACACCCAACGCCAGCTCAGATGCTCGGTGAACAGCCCGCCGAGCAGCGGCCCGAGCACGCTGGTCGCGCCGAAGACGGCCCCGAACAGCCCCTGGTACCTGCCTCGTTCACGCGGCGGGACGATGTCGCCGACGATCGCCATGGACAGCACCATGAGCCCGCCGCCACCGAGTCCCTGGAGCGCACGGAAGCCGATCAGCTGGGGCATGTTCTGCGCCATCCCGCACAGCGCGGACCCCACGAGGAAGATGACGATGGCCGCCTGGAAGAGCTTCTTGCGGCCGTACTGGTCGCCGAGCTTCCCCCACAGCGGGGTGGCGGCGGTGGAGGCCAGCAGATACGCGGTGACCACCCAGGACAGGTGCTCCAGCCCGCCGAGGTCGCTGACGATCGTCGGCAGCGCGGTCGACACGATGGTCTGATCGAGTGCGGCGAGCAGCATGCCCATCAACAGGGCACCGATGGAGACCAGAACACCACGGTTCGCGCGCTCCGTGGCGGCGGCCCCGCCGGACGCGGGGCCGCCGCCAGGGACCAGGCCCGTTCCCGGTGTTCCCGGTGTTCCAGGTGTTCCCGGTGCTCCCGACATTCCTGACGCCATGCGGACCTCCCGAGGGGGCGGGACTCCTGTCCGTCCCGCCTCCAGCTTCCTCTCCATCGTGGTCGGTGTGACCTGTTATGGCCTGTTGAGTCATGGCCGAATCGCCGATTCCCGGGGCGCCTGGGAGATTCTGTGCGCGAGATCTGCATAATTTCTGGAGTTCGTACGGGGAGGGACCACACGTGAGTGAAGCAAGCGGCAACGGCGGCGAACCGCACGGCCACACCTGCCCGGAGTGCGCGGCACCGCGCGCTCTGGACGGCACTCCGTCCTGCTCGTGCAACCGCCGCGCCTCGGAGGCCCTGCGCGACGCCCGCACGGCGGAGGCGGCGGCGGCCGAGGACTTCGACCCCTTACGCATACGCCCGTACGTGGAACTGGGCGGCGAACCGGACGGTCCCCCGACCGGCGCACCTGCCACTCCCTCTCAGCAACAGCAGAAACAACAACAGCAACAACAACCCGACGACATCCCCACCCTGGCCATGCCGGTGGCGTCCACGACGACCCGCCCGGACTCGGCCGACGTACAACTCTTCGAGGACGGACCCCCCGATCCCTCCGCCCCTTCCGGACCCTCCGGCTCCAACGAGCCTCGACTCACGGAGCCCACGCCCCCGTCGCCTCCCGAGCGCGTCCCCCGCCGCGGCCGGCGCAGCCGCCGACGCATGACGCTCGCGGTCGCCGGAGCCGTCGCGACCGTCCTGGCCGCCGCGGGCTTCGCCAGCGGCCTCTTCTCCTACAAGGCGCCCACCCGTGACCAGGCGCTGCCGGACGATCATCGGGCGAGCGTCCCGGACACGTCGACGGACGGCGAGGCCTCACCGACGGAGCCCTCCGGGGCGACCCCGTCGACACCCGCCGCGTCCAACACCACTCCCGCACCGTCGAGCACGAGCGCGGCCCCCTCCCCTTCCGAGCCCCGCGACTCGGCGCGCCCCTCGTCCCCCTCGCCGACGCCGACCCGGGCCGCCCCCTCCGCCGACGCCACCACCCCGAAGGCCCCGGGCTCCGACGAGACCGACGACCAACGCCGCCCCCAGACCCTCCGCCTCGGCGACGACGGCCCCGAGGTCACCGAACTCCAGCTCCGCCTCCGCCAACTGGCCATCTACCTGGGCGACATCGACGAGAACTTCGACGAACAGGTGGAAGCGTCGGTACGCCAGTACCAGTTCACCCGCGGCGTGGACGATGACGACCCGGGCGTCTACGGCGGAGCCACAAGAGACGAACTGGAGTCAGAAACGAAGGAGCCGTAGGGGCGCGGGGAACGGCGCGACAAGCCACAGCGGACCCGCGGATCCAAACCAACACCAGCCACCCCATCAGGGGCGCGGGAAACTGCGCAAAAAACCCACCACCACCCGCACCCTCAAACGATGGGGCGAACAAGCGAGCGAGCAAGCGAACCAACAAACAAGCTCACCACACCCGCACCCGTACGCCACCCCCGTCCGCCACATCCACCGCAACACCCGTCAGATCCGGCACCCACACATCCGGCCCATGAACCCGGGCCCGGGGCCCAACCCCCACCACCCGCATCCCCGCGGAGCGCCCCGCCGCTATCCCGGCCCCCGAATCCTCGAACACCAGGCAGTCCGCGGGAGCGACCCCCAACTCCGCGGCCCCCTTCAGGAACCCCTCGGGGTCCGGCTTGCTCGCCCCCACGGACTCCGCGGTGACCCGCACCTCAGGCAACGGCAACCCGGCCGCCCCCATCCGCGCGGTGGACAACGCGACATCCGCCGACGTCACGAGCGCATGCGGCACCCCGGCCAGCGAGGCCAGAAACGCCCCCGCCCCCGGTATCTCCACGACACCGTCCGTGTCCGCGGTCTCCTCGGCCAGCATCCGCGCGTTGTCCGCGTGGTTCTGCTCCATCGGCCGGTGAGGCAGCAGCACGGCCATGGAGGCGTAGCCCTGCCGCCCGTGCGCCACCTTCATGACCTCGTCGCCGTCGAGCCCGTGCCGGTCGGCCCAGCGGCGCCAGATCCGTTCCACGACGGCGTCCGAGTTGACGAGGGTGCCGTCCATGTCGAGCAGGAGGGCGCGGGCGGTCAGAACGGTGGTGGCCGTCATCGGCATGCTCCAGGAGACGGGAAGGGGGCCGCGAACGGCCCCGGAAGGACAAGGTGGCCCCGCCCGCCGGTCAGGGAAAACGGGCGGGAACCACTTTGTTCCTCCACGATACAAAACAGCTCCACGCCGCGCCACCACTTGCGAGCTGCGCCTTCACGGAAGCCGCACCCCGCGCCACCCCGAGTTCACCCGCGCGCCCTCACCCGGCAACGGCCTCGTACACACTCCACGCCCCCAGCCCCACCATCACCAGCGCCGCGACCCGGCTGATCAGCCGGAACGGCACCCGCTTCATCAGCGCGTGACCCCCCACGATGCCGAGCCCGCCCACCGCCCAGAGCGCGAGCACGGCCCCGAGGCCCACGGAGAGCGGATCGTCGTAGCGAGCCGCGAGGTTGGCCGTCATGATCTGCGTGAGATCGCCGAACTCGGCGACCAGGATCAGCATGAAACCCGCTCCCGCGACCTTCCAGAAGGACTGGCCCTCGGGGTTGCGGACCTCCGCGTCGTCCTCCGCGTCGTCCTTCTTGAGCAGCAGTACCGCCGCGCCACCGAGGAACAGCACACCGGTGATCGCGGACAGGATCCGTTCCGGCAGGAGCGTCAGCACACTGCCGGCCGCGACGGCGAGCGTGACATGGACGGCGAAGGCGGCGGCGACCCCGGCGAAGACGTACGAGGCGCGGTAGCGGGTCCCCAGGACGAGGCTGGCGAGCGCGGTCTTGTCGGGAAGTTCGGAGATGAAGACAAGGCCGAAGACGAACGCCAGGACACTGAAACTGATCACGATCTCTCAATCGGTCGGGCTGCCCCACCGAGAAGATCATCCGCTGTCGCGACACCTCGGCACGGCAGCACACACGGAAAACCCGCGCCGATGAGCACGGGCGAACACCCGCACCGGACGGCACGGGCAGTGCACTGCTTGCCGAAGGTCTCGCTGGGCGGCCCCGTAACGGGGCCCGCCTCCGGGCGCCGGCCCAGCTGAGCTGAGCAGTATGTCGACGGTCCGGCGAAGAGCTACTCCCCTTCTGCGCCACCCATCGTACGGGACGCCCCCGACACCCCGCAGAGGGCCTATCCGCCGCCCCCTGCGTCACCTTCCGCAAAAGGGCAGGTCAGAGCGGGTCCCGGAAAACTCACAGGAAACCCGCACACGCCAAGCACTTGTTCTGTCATGGGCACGTCATTAACTTCTCACCGGAAGCTCACCTGACGGAAACAGAGCGCCGCGAGAGTTCCGTTGCTCGCACCGCAACCGCCCCCACCCCCAAGGGAGTTCGCATGCGCAAGTTCTACGCGCGTCGACGCCTCAGTGTACTCGCTGCCATGACCGGCCTCATAGCCACGGCCGGACTTTTCAACGGCCCGAGCGCCTCCGCCGCGCTCCCGACCCCGATCAGCGCCGCCACCGCGCGCTCCTACCTCGCCACCCTGACCGTGGCGACCGAGGACCGCACGGGCTACGACCGTGATCTGTTCCCGCACTGGATCACCATCAGCGGCTCCTGCAACACCCGCGAGACGGTCCTCAAGCGCGACGGCACGAACGTCGTCACCGACTCCGCCTGCGCCTCCACCAGCGGCAGCTGGTACTCCCAGTACGACGGCGCCACCTGGACCGCCGCCTCCGACCTCGACATCGACCACCTCGTCCCGCTCGCCGAGGCCTGGGACTCCGGCGCCGACAGCTGGACCACCTCCGAGCGCCAGGCCTTCGCCAACGACCTCACCCGCCCGCAGCTCATCGCCGTCACGGACAACGTCAACCAGGCGAAGGGCGACCAGGACCCGGCCACCTGGATGCCGTCACGCACCGCGTACCGCTGCACGTACGTCCGCGCCTGGGTCCAGGTGAAGTACTACTACGACCTGTCGGTCGACTCGGCCGAGAAGAGCGCCCTGACGAACTACCTGGCCAGCTGCTGAACCGTTCCTTCCCTCTGATCCTGCCCTCTGATCCTGTGGTGCTCTGGTCCTCTGGTCCGCTAGTCCTCTGATCCTGTGGACCTCTGGTCCCGGCCGGGTTCCGCCAGACCCGGCCGCCCACGGACCGCGGTGAGGCCCGGGCCTTCCCCCCCACGCCCGCCCGGGCCTCACCGCGACCAAAACGGAACCACCGGAACCTCCCCGCTCACCTCCGTCGTTCCGTACCGTACGGGTCGACGGAGGAGAGTGATCGCCGATGGCGGGGCTGCGGCTGGGACCACTGCTGAGATACGTGGACGACTCGTCCGCGACCGTATGGGTCGAGACGAGCCGTCCGTGCACCGCCGAGGTGCGCTGCTCAGGCGGAGCGCGCGGCGAGGCCCGCACCTTCCAGGTGGCGGGCCATCACTACGCGCTGGTCCAGGTGACGGGCCTGCGTCCCGGCACGGCGTCGGCGTACGAGGTCCTTCTCGACGGAGCCCCCGTGTGGCCCCTGGCCGACTCGCCCTTCCCCGCCTCCGAGATCCGCACCCCCGACGGGGACGGTGTCCGCGTCGCCTTCGGCTCCTGCCGCTGGGCCGCCCCTCCCGAGGACGAGAACGACCCGGTGGGCCCGGACGCGCTGGACACCCTCGCCGCCCGTATCGCCACCGACCCCGCGGCCGAGCGCCCCGATGTGCTCCTGCTGCTGGGCGACCAGGTGTACGCGGACGAGACGTCGGCCGCGACCCGCCGCTGGCTCGCCGCCCGCCGCGACCTCTCCGAGCCGCCCGGCGACCAGGTCGCGGACTACGAGGAGTACACGCACCTCTACTACGAGTCCTGGCTCGACCCGGAGGTGCGCTGGCTGCTCTCCACCGTCCCGAGCTGCATGATCTTCGACGACCACGACGTCATCGACGACTGGAACACCAGCGCCTCCTGGCTCGCCGACATGCGGGCCACCCCCTGGTGGCGCGAACGGCTGCTGAGCGGGCTGATGTCGTACTGGGTCCACCAGCACCTGGGCAACCTCTCCCCCGCCGAACTGGCCGCCGACCCGCTGTACGCCGCCGTCCGCGGCGCCCCCGACGGCACGGACCTGCTGCGCGCCCACGCCGCCAGGGCCGACCACGACCCCTCCTCGGTCCGCTGGAGCTACCGCCGCGACTTCGGGCGCGTCCGTGTGCTGATGGTCGACACCCGGGCCGCGCGCGTCCTCGACGAGGGCAGCCGCTCGATGCTGGACCCGGGCGAGGAGCGGTGGCTGCGCGAGCAGGTGCTGGACGACCCCGGCTCGTACGACCACCTGCTCATCGGCACCTCGCTCCCCTGGCTGCTGCCCCACCTGGTGCACGACGCCGAGGCCTGGAACGCAGCCCTGTGCCGGGGCGAGCGCGGACAGCGGTGGGCGCGGTTCGGGGAGGACCTGCGGCGGCGGGCCGACCTGGAGCACTGGGCGGCGTTCCCCGCGTCGTTCGAGGCGCTGGCGGCGCTCATCGCCGAGGCCGGATCGGGCGAGCGGGCGCCGGCGACCGTGTGCGTGCTCTCCGGCGACGTGCACCATGCGTACGTCGCGGAACCGTCGTGGCCGGCCGGTGACGGGCCCGACGCCCGCGTCCTGCAGCTGACCTGCTCGCCCGTGCACAACTCGATCCCGCTCTCGATCCGGCTCGGCTTCCGCTTCGGCTGGAGCGGCGCGGGGCGGGTCCTGGGCCGCTGGTTCGGGCGGCACGGACGGGGCGAGCGGCCCTCGCTCGACTGGCGGCGCACGGGCGGCCCGTGGTTCGGCAACCAGTTGATGACGCTGACCCTGCGCGGCCGCTCGGCCCGGCTGCGGCTCGACCAGGCCCGGGCGTCCCGGCAGGGCAGGCCCCGGCTGGAGACGGTGACGGAGTACGAACTCGCCCCCCGATAACCGCTTTTGCGTTTCTTCGTTGCATACGTTCAGGTGTTGCTTCCGTTGCCCGTGATGCTCGTGAGGCATCCCACACCCGGCGTCCCCCGGGCTCTCCTCCGGCCCCGTGCGACGGCATGATGAGGCGGACCGTCCGCTTCCAGCGGACGGTGTGCCGCATCGCGCCCCCCACGCACGGGAGTCACCCGCCTTGTCCGCAGCGACCGCCCCACCCGCCGAGGACCCCTCCGAGACCCTCTCCCTCTCCGTCGCCCTCGTCGGCGCGGGCCCGCGCGGCACCAGCGTCCTGGAGCGCCTGTGCGCCTCCGCTCCCGAACTCCTCAGCCCCGGCACCCAGTTGACCGTCCACGTCATCGATCCGGCGCCCCCGGGCCCGGGGCGGGTCTGGCGCACCGCCCAGTCGCCCCACCTGCTCATGAACACCGTGGCCTCGCAGGTGACCCTGTTCACCGACGAGAGCGTGGACTGCTCGGGCCCGATCCGTCCGGGGCCGAGCCTGCACGCGTGGGCGGCCGACGAGTTGGGCCCCGACGAGTACCCGACGCGCGCGCAGTACGGCCGCTACCTGGAGTGGGTCTTCACCGAGGTGGTACGCCAGGCGCCGCCCGCGATACGGGTCGAGACGCACACCGCCCGCGCGGTCCGCCTGGACGACGCCCCCGACGGCCTGCAGACCCTCGCCCTGTCCACCGGCCGCACCCTGACCGGCCTGTCCGCCGTGGTCCTCGCCCAGGGGCATCTGCCCACGGTCCCCGACCGCGTCCAGCGCGAACTCACGTCGCACGCCGGCCGCCACGGACTGCGGCACATCCCGCCCGCCAACCCGGCCGACGTGGACCTCGCGCCCCTCGCCCCGGGCGAGCCCGTCCTGCTGCGCGGCCTCGGCCTCAACTTCTTCGACCACATGGCCCTGTTGACCACCGGCCGCGGCGGCCGATTCGTCCACGGCCCGCAGGGCCCGCGCTACGTCCCCTCCGGGCGCGAGCCGCGCCTGTACGCGGGGTCCCGGCGCGGTATCCCGTACCAGGCGCGCGGCGACAACGCCAAGGGCCCGTACGGCCGTCACACCCCGCTCGTCCTCACCCCCGAGGTGATCGCGGGCCTGCGCAAGCGCGCGGACTCGGGCGAGGCACCTGACTTCCTGACGGAGATATGGCCGCTGGTGGCGAAGGAGGTCGAGACGGTCTACTACGAGGGGATACTGCGCGGCCACCCCGCCCTAGTCTCCTTCCGCGACTCCTTCCGCGACCGTTTCCTCCCCACCGCCCACCGCAGTCCTCAAGAGGCGGCCGTCCTCGACGAGTTCGGCATACCGCGCGCCGTCCGCTGGTCCTGGGACCGCGTTTCACGGCCGTACGCCGGCCAGACCTTCCCCGACCGCGACGCCTGGCGGAACTGGCTGCTCGCGTACCTCCGCGCGGACGCGGCCGAGGCGGCGCTCGGCAACGTCGACGGACCGCTCAAGGCCGCGCTCGACGTGCTGCGGGACCTGCGCAACGAGCTCCGGCTGATCGTCGACCACGGCGGTCTGTCCGGTGCCTCCCGCCGCGACCACCTGGACGGCTGGTACACGCCGCTCAACGCCTTCCTCTCCATCGGCCCGCCCCGCAGCCGCATCGAGGAGATGGCGGCCCTGATCGAGGCGGGGATCCTGACGGTGGTGGGCCCGCACCTGAAGGTGCGGCCGGACGAGGGGACGTGGCTCGCGCACTCCCCCGAGATCCCCGGATCGGCCGTCCGCGCGACCACCCTCATCGAGGCGCGCCTCCCGGAACCGGACCTGCGACGGACCGCCGACGAGCTCCTTGCCCGGCTCCTGAGGACGGGTCAGGCCCGCCCGCACACCGTCGACGGTTACGAAACGGGAGGTGTGGACGTGACACCTCGCCCGTACTATCTGATGGACCGTCAAGGCATTGTCCACGCAAGGCGGTTCGCGTTCGGTGTGCCGACGGAGGGGGTGCACTGGGTGACCGCGGCCGGGGCCAGGCCCGGCGTGGATTCGGTCACGCTGTCCGACGCGGACGCGGTGGCCCGAGCGGCTCTGCGCGCACTCGACCAGCAAACGGAACGCCAAACGGAAGCAAAGGCATGGCTGAATGTTGAACTTGCAAGCATAGATTAGGTCGACCTAACGTGGGCTACCGCTCGGTATCCGTCCCCACCGGCCCTTCACAAAGGGACCGGGAAACCAGACCGAAGGAGTCCCCCACATGACCGGACGCCTCAACAGCGCCCAGCCGTACGCCATCGGCCTGTTCCGCATCGTCATCGGCCTGTTGTTCGCCTGCCACGGCGCCATGTCGCTCTTCGGCGCCTTCGGCGGCGTGGACGGCAACGGCGCCACCGCCGAGACCGGCGCCTGGCCCAACTGGTACGCGGCCGCCATCGAACTCGTCGGCGGCACGTTGGTGCTGCTCGGCCTCGGCACCCGTGCCGCGGCGTTCATCGCCTCCGGCGCCATGGCCTACGCGTACTTCAAGGTCCACCAGCCCCAGGCACTGTGGCCCATCGAGAACAAGGGCGAGGGCGCCGCGATGTACTGCTGGTCGATGTTCCTGCTCGTCTTCACGGGCTCCGGCGCCTTCGGCCTCGACCGGTTGTTCGCGAACCGCTCGGCCGCGTCCGCGAAGAAGCCCGCCTCGGACCAGACCCCCGTGGCGGCCTGACCCGAACCGCGTACTCCGGCGCCCGTCTCCGCCCCCGCGGAGGCGGGCGCCGTCGCGTGTCACGGCGGCACCAACGGTGAAGTCCGGCCACACCCTCTCCTCGGCTTTCACATAAGCGGAATCACCCGACGGCGCACGCCGAAGCACCCCGCGCCTCCGGGGCGGCGACCGGGTGAACGGCATGTGACGGATACATGAGCCCCTGTGAGCCGTCCGTCACACCCGGGGCGTACGCTGTCTGGCTGTCACAGGCCGCCCCGGTACTCCCGGCGACTCGGCGGCCCACGGGGGAGTCAGGGGAGTTGTCGGTGCTTGAGAGTGTGGGGTCGCTGACCGCCGGCCCATGGATCTACGCCGTGGTGGCCGCCTCCATCCTCCTGGACGTCTTCCTCCCGATCCTGCCGAGCGGCGTCCTGGTCGTCGCGGCGGCGACCGCGGCCGCGGCGGGTACGGCGACGGGGGCGGAGGACGTCCCGGACATCCTCGCCCTCCTGCTCTCCGCGGCGACCGCCTCCGTGCTCGGTGACATGGCGGCGTACCGCGTGGCCTCGCGGGGCGGCGAGCGCCTGGACCGCGCCATCGCCCGCTCCCGTCGTCTCACCACCGCGCAGGAACGTCTCGGCACGGCCCTCGCCCGGGGTGGCGGCGCCCTCGTCGTCCTCGCCCGCTTCGCCCCCGCCGGACGCTCGGTCGTCTCCCTGGGCGCCGGCGCCGCGCACCGCCGCGTCCGTGACTTCCTGCCCTGGTCCATCCTGGCGGGCATCGCCTGGGCCGCGTACAGCGTCGCCCTCGGCTATTTCGGCGCCCAATGGCTGGGCACGTCGTGGGTCGCCACGGCCGTGTCCGTGGGGGCGCTGTTCGGCGCGGGCGCGGGCGCGGCGTGGGCACTCCGCGCGTGACCGGCGAGTCCCGTCTGCCGGGTCCCGCCGGTGGGTGAGTGCGGCTGCGTGGCGGCTTGTCGCGCAGTTCCCCGCGCCCCTTCAAAACACCCGGGTGCGCCCCACGCTTCTAGCCCGTCGCGCAGTTCCTCACGCCTCTAAGAGCACACGGGCGCGCCCAACGCTTTTAAGGGGCGCGGGGAACTGCGCGATCAACCACGACGCACCCGCAGCCAGGAACGACCGCAACCGCAACGGCGCGACCCGCGCTTTTAAGGGGCGCGGGGAACTGCGCGACAAGCCACGACGGACCCGCGCCTACAGACGGCACCAACCCCAACGACGCCCACCCCGCTCAGCCGGAGGCCACCGCTCAGCCGGAGGCAACCGCTCAGCCGGAGGCCACCGCCCGACTCCCCCGCACCTCCAACCCCGCCAACAACTCCGCCGTGGCCGCCGCCACGGCGTCCACCGCGTGGTCGAACACCTCGCGGTTGTGGGCGGCCGGAGCCCGGAAGCCGGACACCTTGCGCACGTACTGAAGGGCGGCGGCCCTGATCTCGTCCTCGGTGGCTTCCTCGGGGAGGACGGGCGGACGAAGAGTCTTGATGCTGCGGCACATACGCCCAGTCTGCACCGTCCCCCGCCACGCCGGGGCCCGAGATGACGAGAGTTTCTGTTGGATCCTGTCGAAACGATTGTGCAGGTGCGTGGAGTGCTGTAGGCAAATGCATCGCTGGGGGAACACTGCAACGCCCCACCAGGGAGAGCACATGACTCCATCCCTTCTCCACCGCCCACGCCGATTCCTCAGATCCGCGTTCATCACGTCGGCGCTCCTCGTTCCCTATCTCACGGTGGCGGGCCCCGTCGCCGCGGACCCCTCGCCCCAGGGCACCTCGATCACCGTCGACGACTCGGTCCAGGGCACCGGCCAGGACCAGTTCGACTACGAGGGATCCGGCTGGGGCCACGCCGGCGGCGAAGGCGCGCCCGCCGATCCCTATCAGGACACCAACAGCTGGACCGACCACTCCGGGGACTTCGCCGCCTTCGACTTCACCGGAACCCGGCTGACCTTTCATGGAGTGACCGACCCCGGCCACGGCATCGGAGCCGTCTCGATCGACGGCCAGGCGCCCGTCGACGTCGACTTCTACAGCGCGACCCGGACCGGCGACGCCGTCGTGTGGACCAGTCCGGAACTGCCGGACGGCAACCACACGTTCAAGCTGGCCTGGACCGGCCGGAAGAACCCGGCCTCCAGCGGCACGGCGGTGACCGTCGACCGCATCGACTTCACCGGCACGGCTCCGGTCCCCGGCAACACCGCCATCACCGTGGACGGCACCGCCACCGGACGCACCTTCGACGGCATCGGGGCAATCAGCGGCGGCGGTGGCAACTCCCGGCTGCTCATCAACTATCCGGAGCCGCAGCGCAGCCAGATCCTCGACTACCTCTTCAAGCCGGGCTACGGCGCCTCCCTGCAGATGCTCAAGGTCGAGATCGGCGGCGACACCAACTCCACCGACGGCGCGGAGCCCAGCATCGAGCACACCAAAGGCACCGTGCACTGCGACTCCGGGTACGAGTGGTGGCTGATGGAGCAGGCCAGGAAGCGCAACCCGCACATCAAGCTCTACGGCCTCGCCTGGGGAGCGCCGGGCTGGATCGGCAACACCACCGACACCTCCGGCGGCGGGAACTTCTGGTCGCAGGACACGATCGACTACCTGACCGACTGGCTCGGCTGCGCCAAGACACACGGCCTGAGCATCGACTACCTCGGCGGCTGGAACGAACGCGGCTACGACAAGGGCTGGTACGAGAAGCTGCACGACACGCTCGCCGCCCAGCACCTGCCGGTCCAGGTCGTCGGGGCGGACTCGGGGCTGGACGTCGCCGACGACATCGCCGGCGACCCGAAGTTCGCTTCCGCCGTCGACGTCGTGGGCGTCCACTACCCCTGCAGTGGCGGTGACGGCGGCGACGCCGTGACCTGCTACAGCTCCGCGAACGCCCAGGACACCGGCACACCGCTGTGGGCCAGCGAGAACGGCTCCCAGGACTACAACACCGGGACGGGCGCGCTGATCCGCTCGATCACCCGCGGCTACATCGACGGCAAGTTCACCTCGTACCTGAACTGGCCGCTGCTGGCCGCGCTCTACCCGAACCTGCCCTACGACACCGTCGGTCTCGCCGTGGCCAACCAGCCCTGGTCGGGCGCCTACAGCCTGGGCACGAGCCTGTGGGCGACCGCCCAGGTGACCCAGGTCACCCGGCCCGGCTGGCGGTTCGTGGACTCCGCGAGCGGCTACCTGGCCGGCGACCGGACGAACGGCAGCTACATCACACTGAAGTCGCCGGACGACTCCGCGTACAGCACCATCGTCGAGACCTCGACGGCCGCCGGCGCGCAGACCGCCAACTTCACCGTCACCGGAGGCCTGCCGGACTCCACCGTGCACGTCTGGGCCACCGACCTGAACTCGGACAGTCCCGCCGACCACTTCGTGCACACAACCGACATCACCCCGCGGGACGGCTCGTTCTCGGTGACCCTCAAGCCCGGCTACGTCTACTCGCTGACGACCACCTCCGGTCAGGGAAAGGGCACCGCGTCGAGCCCGTCGCGGCACGCTCTCGCCCTTCCGTACACCGACACCTTCGAGCGGTCCGCCCCCGGCCGGGAGGCGAAGTACCTCTCCGACATGCAGGGAGCGTTCGAGCTCGCGCCCTGCGAAGGCGACCGGACCGGCCGATGCGTGCGGCAGATGGCGGCCGAGAAGCCGATCGAGTGGCAGGACGACAGCGACGCTTTCGCCCTGCTCGGAGACGTCACCTGGCGTGACTACACGGTGAGTTCCGACGTGTACCTGGCGCGGCGAGGCACAGTCGAACTCATCGGCCGGGCCGGCGAGCAGCAGCGGCCGCAGTCCCATCAGGCCGGGTACTTCCTGCGGGTCTCCGACACCGGCGCGTGGTCGATCGTCAAGAGCGACACCAAGGGGCAACTGACCACGCTCGCCGACGGGACCACGCACGCGCTGGGCACCCGCAGCTGGCACACCCTGAGCCTCGGCTTCAGCGGCACCACCATCACCGCGGTCGTGGACGGCCGACGGGTCGGCGCCGTGGACGACTCGGCCTACGCGGCCGGGCAGGTCGGCCTCGGCGTCGTCGGCTACCGGACCGACGAGTTCGACAACCTGCGCGTCACCCCGGTGAGCCGCCCGGCGCCCGCCCCCGCCACCCTCACCGCCGACCTGCCGAAGCAGATCCAGCGCGGCGCGTCCGGCACGCTGAAGGCCACCTTCACCGTCCCGGCGGGCGGGGACACGGTCAGCGACCTCACTCTGCGGCCCGGCGCCCCCGCCGGATGGACCGCCACGGCCACCACACCGGTGACCTTCCCCAAGGTCGCCCCGGGCACGTCCGTGACGGCGTCCTGGACGGTCACCGCCCCCACCGCCGCCGACACCCCCGTCACCAACGTGTTCGCCCCGCTCGGCACCTACGTCCGCGGCGGGGTACGGCACTGGACCTACGGGTCGGCGAGCACGGAGGTGCCGATCCCGCCGCCCACCGGAAACCCGTATCTCAGCGACCTGTCGTTCGTTTCGGCCACCAACGGCTGGGGGCCGGTGGAACGGGACATGTCCAACGGCGAGCAGGCCACCGGTGACGGCCAGACCATCACCCTCCGTGGCACCCCGTTCGCCAAGGGGATCGGCGCCCACGCCCACAGCGACGTGGCGTTCTACCTCGGCGGCAACTGCACCCGTCTCACCGCGACCGCCGGCATCGACGACGAGGTCGCCCCGTACGGGTCGGTGACCTTCAGCGTCGTCGCCGACGGCAGGACGCTCACCACCACCCCGGTCCTGACCGGGACGTCGGCCGCGCTGCCGATCGACCTCGACGTCAGCGGCGCCCAGCAGCTGGACCTCGTCGTGGACGACGGCGGCGACGGCAACGCCCACGATCACGCCGACTGGGGAGGGGCCAGGCTGACCTGCGCCGCGGGCTGAACCCGCGGGCCTCGCACCGTCGTCAGGGGGGTGTGCCACTCACGGCACACCCCCCTGACGACATGCTCGCGTCGCGAAGTGACAGAAGAAACTCGCAACCCAAAATCGAACAGGCGTAGCATTGCCGCGTGGCTGAGACCTATGACTTTCCGAGTGACCTCCTGGCCGGCCAGGAGGAGCTGCATCAGGTCCGCGCCGAGCTGCTGGCCCTGCTGAAGCGGCTCCCCTGGTCGGTCGAGCCGCTGGACGGCTTCAGCGACGACCACGGCTGGCGCAAGATCGAGCGCCCCGCCTCCCCCGGCTGGACGGCCGACGAGCAGGCGGAGGTCGAGAAGCTGCGCGAGCGTGAGCGCGAGCTCGCCGTGTTCGTCACCTGCCACCGCTTCTGGGCCGCGGTCGCCACCGAGCACAAGGTCGACGCCCGCATGCGCCTCAAGCACGCCCGCGAGGAGGAGAAGGCGGCGACGGAGGGCGCCTGAACGCCGAAGACCCCGGCCGATCGAGGCCGGGGTCTTCGTACTGGTGGGCGCGGACGGTTTCGAACCGCCGACATCCTGCTTGTCGGGGCTTCGCTCTCTCTCCCCAGTCGTTCCTGGCCTGCAGCCGAACCACTTCAGCCGTTTGAACCGTTTGAACCGTTTGAAGCACAGTGCCTCTACCCCTGGACCGGCCGCTCGGGCACGTCGTAGCGGTCCGCTCCGTTGATGCGGCATGGCTTGCGCCGGACCAGCTCGTCATCCACGGCCGCGTTGATCAGGGCCCGAAGTAGTTGGTGGGCCTTGACCACGGTCGGCTCACCGCCGCGGGCGTCAATCGGCGACGCTGTCCTCCGGTGCCGACCGGGCGAGTTCGACGAGCGTGCCGAGCGCCAGAGAGAGGACGTCCCGCTGGGGCGAGGCGAGGCCCAGGCCAGATCGATCCGGCTGCCAGCCGGTTTGGCGAGCGCGGGGGGGGGGGGGGGGGGGCAAAGGCGAGCACACCCAAGGCGCAACCCCCCCCGGCCCGCACGCCCCCAGGGGCCGCAGGCCCCCCCCCGGCGCCCCAACCACACA